>NZ_JAUOEQ010000025.1:0-70228 GCF_031931965.1 Shewanella sp. SP2S2-6
AAGAAGCCTTAGACAGAATATCGACACTTGATAAAGTTAAAGACTCAACAGAAAATCAGCTTTCCGAATTATTATTAGCGTGAGCCAGAGATGGACACGGTAATAAACAGAATTTGCTTGGTGACAATAGCCTTGTGGAACCACCTGATCCCATCCCGAACTCAGAAGTGAAACGCAAACGCGCCGATGGTAGTGTGGGGTCTCCCCATGTGAGAGTAGGTCATCGCCAAGCGCCTAATTATCTCATTGAGATGTAACGAAGCCAGCTGAATAAGCTGGCTTATTTGCGTCTGCAATTTGTAAAATTCAGCCTGTTCTTCAATTCATTAGTAAGTCTTTCTCCCGTTATTCTCTCCATAACACCAAATGTGCTGATTTAGTCCCCATAGCTATCAATTACCAGATACAAAAAAGCAGCCATAAGGCTGCTTTCTTCAATTGATACAAAGCTATCGCGAGGTCTAAGCTTCTTTAAGCCACTGTGCGGCACGTTTAGCGAAGTAAGTTAAAATACCGTCTGCGCCTGCGCGTTTAAAGCAAAGTAGAGATTCCATGACGATGGCTTTTTCGGCTAACCAACCATTTTGGATGGCGGCCATGTGCATGGCGTATTCACCACTGACTTGATAGGCGAATGTTGGCACTGCAAGTTCAGTTTTAACGCGATGCACTATATCTAAATACGGCATGCCTGGCTTAACCATGACCATGTCGGCACCTTCTTGAATATCGAGTGCGACTTCATGCAGAGCTTCGTCACTGTTTGCTGGATCCATCTGGTAGCTGTGTTTATTGCCGCCTTTGAGATTGCCTGCTGAGCCTACTGCGTCACGAAACGGGCCGTAGTAGCTTGAAGAGTATTTTGCTGAGTAAGCCATGATTTGGGTGTTTACGTGGCCTGCAGCTTCTAAGGCTTGGCGAATAGCGCCTATGCGGCCATCCATCATGTCTGACGGTGCAACTATGTCTGCACCGGCTTCGGCGTGTGACAATGCTTGCTTCACTAAAATCTCGGTAGTGATGTCGTTTAGGATGTACCCAGTCTCATCTATGATGCCGTCTTGACCATGAGTGGTGAAGGGGTCCAATGCTACGTCTGTCATGATGCCAAGCTGTGGAAAGGCTTTTTTTAGCTCACGTACAGCGCGTTGCACTAAGGCATCGGCGTTATAAGCTTCTTCTGCCATTAGGGTCTTTTTCTCTGCAGGCGTCACAGGGAATAGCGCAATTAATGGGATGCCTAACTCAACCAGTTCTTCGGCTTCTTTTAGTAGTAAATCGATTGAGTAACGTTCAATACCTGGCATAGAGGCGATCTTTTCACTGCGATTGGTGCCCTCTAGAACAAACATGGGATAAATCAAGTCATTGACCGTTAGTTGATTTTCGGCCATAAGACGACGGCTAAAATCATGTTTACGCATGCGGCGCATTCTACGCTGAGGGAAGGCACTGGTAATGATATTCACATTTGACTCCTAATTAGGTACTGGTCCTGCTTGAACTGATGAAAATAAGCTGACTTGATTACGTCCACCATTTTTCGCTTGGTAGAGGGCTTTATCCGCTTGTTCTAATAATTTGGTGCTGTGCTGATCGTTAGTGACGATATCGGCACTGACTCCGATACTGATAGTCAAAGGTATCGCTACACCTTCCCATTCGAAATGGAGAGAGGCAACTGCGTCTCTTATCGTTTCAGCGACTTGGAGTGCACCATCTTCTGCTGTATTAGGCAGGATGATAGCAAACTCCTCGCCTCCATAACGTGATACGAGATCCGTTGGCCGCTTTAAATGTTGCTGTAATGTTTGGGCAATGGTTCGTAAGGCTTCATCGCCTGCAAGATGGCCGAATCTATCGTTGATCAGCTTGAAGCGATCGATATCAAGCATCAACAGGGCTATGGGTGTTTCTTGCCTGCGGCTGATCCGGCTTTCAGCGATCAAACGTTTATCGAAAGCACTGCGGTTTTTAACACCAGTTAAACTGTCGATAGTGCTTTGTTCGGTTAGCTTTTGGTTCACCTCATGCAATTCTCTGAGGGTGATTTCAAGTTCTAAGGTGCGCTCTTGCACCATTTGCTCGAGTTTCTCATTGCTCTCGGCTTCTGCTTTTAGGGCTTCTTCCCGCGCACTGCGAATTTTCTGTGCTTGCCTCAAGGCCTCTTGCTGAATACGTAGCTTAGCTTTGCGTTCATCGTTATAGCGGATGGCAAGCACCAGAGACATAAAGATGATTTCAAACGTCAGGCCGAGCATGACAGGCGTTTGCGGTTTTAAATTGAGGTCAATCACGCTGAGATACAACAAGCTACTGATGCAAGCTCCTGTCAGCATACTCACCCAGCCAATAGTGTACATACGTGCCAGTTTATGGCCATTGATCGCCTGAGTAATGGCAAAGACCATCAGTACTAGGCTGAGCACTGCAACGGAAATGATCTCGATATAGAGCGCCGTTCCATATTGGATAAAAGGCGTGGCGAGTCCAATACATAGGATATAGACAGCGCTATAGCGACAAGTTAGCAGCATGCGGCGGTTTAAATATTTAAGCTGTAATATTTTTTCGGTAAACATCAGCGCAAACGCCATAACGATTGGCAGTAAAAATGGCACCATAACTTGCTGTAATATCGGCCAATTTGGCCAGAGGAATCGAAAGGCAAAACCGTTGATGGTAGCGACGAGCAAGGTCATGCTAAGCACGTAGCCGGAATAATAGCTGTAACTAAATGAGCCCGATGCAATGGCAATAAAGAGGCTAAAGATACCAATCGCGGCCAGTATGCCGAGTTGGAAACCATGTTCGACGGCGGTGGATTCGGCAATCTGGGCTAAGTCGTTAGATGACCAGAGATTCAACGATACCGCAGCGCTGCCTTCGGTCTGAATATGCAAATAAAAAGTATGGGTATCATCCATGTTGAGCTTAAAAGGATACAGGAAGATATTGCTCAAAAATGGCCGTTCGTTATAGGGAAAGGTGTCGCCCATAAGCACAGTATTAGCGAGCTTATTATTGACTAAATGGTAGATAGTCACTTTGTCTAACAAGGGGTTATCTAACGCTAAAATACGTGAAAGTGCATCGTCTGGGCTGGTTAAGCTGAAACTCAGCCAAAAATCATGGCCGCTGAGTTTTTGAATGTCTTTATTGGTGAAGTTATGCCAATCCGTTTTTGGCAAGGCTTGGATCTCGGTAAATTCCTTCGCCGAAGTGGGGTGGCTCACCATCAACCAAGGCGTAAGGTTTAACGGTGTCGCCGTTGATTCATCAATGCTTAATAGGGTTGCGAATGAAGGTGTTGAACACATCCATAGCCACAGCAAGAGTATGAGTGACGAGTTTCGTTTAAGCATGGACTCGGTCCAAATTAAAAAAAGCTACGCTATTCTGGTAGCAACGCGCTGCAAACTCATCAGCATTTTCACCGCGCAAGTTTGCAATATAACTCGCGATGTAGGGGAGATATTCGGGCTTGTTCTTACTCGATTTAGGCTTAGGCCTCATGCTGCGAGGCAATAAGTACGGGCTATCGGTTTCGATTAAAATGCGGTTCTGCGGAATAAATGGCACGAGTTGCGCTAACTCTTGGCCACGTCTTTCATCGCAAACCCAGCCTGTAATGCCTAAATGCAAATCGAGGTCGATATAGGCTTCCATTTGGGCGTGAGTGCCAGTGAAACAATGTAAAAGCGCGCCACTAAGCTGTGGGCGATATTCCCGCAGGATAGCAATAAAGTCTTCGTGAGCTTCGCGCTCGTGCATCAGTACGGGCATTTGCAGTTCAACGGCTAAGGCGAGTTGGGCAATAAATGCTTGGCGCTGGATGGGGCGAGGAGAGAAATCACGATTGTAGTCTAAGCCACATTCGCCAACGGCAACCACTTGCGGTGCTTGGCAGAGTTCGGCTTGTTGCTTGCTTGAGTCAGCTTGCCAGCCACTGGCATGGTGAGGGTGTACGCCAGCAGTGCAATAAAGTTGATTGGGATATTGTTGGCAAATCGCGATGGCAGCTGCACTTTCAGTTAAATCGCTGCCAATAACAATTAACGGCGAAACCCCTTGGTCCGCCGCCGCTTGTATTATCGATGCTGTGTCTGGCTCGAGTGCGCTGCCAAGTAAATTGACAGCGATATCTATGTATGAGGGCATTAGTTTAGGCGTTTTACCCGTGCCTTGGCATTGCGCTCATCAGTGCCCATTAAGAAAGAGCCTAGGGCTGCTTTTTCAATGTAGACTTTTTCGCCTTGCTTTAAGTTGAACTTACGGCCGTCGGTTTGTTTCCATACCTGACCGTTAGTGAATGTCACCTTGATAGCACCGTAGGGATCTTCAGTAATAGACTGTACTTCAAGATAAATCTTATCGACCGTATTTTCTTGAACGCGCTTAGCTTCCATCCCAAAGTCATCGACAATATTAGCGGCTGGTGCTTGGGGCGCGGTGGCCGCTACTGCTACAGCAGTCGGGGCTGCAACGGTTGTTGCTACAGTCGCAGGCGCGGCTTGAGTGCTCGCTAAAGCAGGCGTTACGCTTTTGACGTTTTCTGCTAGCTTGTCATAGCAAATCAAGCGGTCGAGTTTATCGGCTGTTGCTGCACATTGGGTTAACTGTTGTTCAATGCTGGCATTTGCTTGGACTGATACCAGCATAATTGCTGCTGCCATAAGAGTTAAGCGCATGAGAATGTTCCTTATTATATTATTCCCCTAACGCCATCGAGGACGTTAGTCGTTTGTTTGTTCGCTATCTTCGTCTGACTCGTCGTCACCTTGCTTACTGTAGAAACGAGCAGCTAATAAACCGCCTTCGAACAATAACAGCATTGGTACGGCAAGCATAGTCTGGGAAATTACATCGGGTGGGGTTAACAGCATGCCCACCACAAAGGCGCCTACGACGATATAAGGACGTTTTTGCTTAAGTTCTTCAGGTGTTGTCACGCCCGCCCAGCAAAGTAAAACAACGGCGATAGGGATTTCAAAGGATAGACCAAAGGCAAAGAACAGCTTCAGAATGAAGTTAAGGTAACTGGTAATGTCGGTCGCAACTTGAACGCCCTCTGGCGCATTGTTAGCAAAGAAGCCAAAAACGACGGGGAATACTATGTAATAAGCGAAGGCGATACCGAGATAAAACAATAAGGTACTGCTAAATAGCAGTGGCATAACTAAACGTTTTTCATGTTTGTATAAACCCGGTGCGACAAAGGACCAGATCTGGAACAACACATAGGGCACAGCCACAAAAAACGATAATACCAGGGTCAATTTAAAAGGCGCGAAGAAAGGGGCTGCGACATCAGTCGCAATCATGCTGCCACCAAGGGGTAAAGATTGCATTAAAGGTATTGCCATATAATGGTAAATGTCATTTGCCCAGTACACGCTGCAAATGAACACTAATAACACGCTGGCAATGGATTTTAGCAGCTTGGACCTAAGTTCAAGCAAATGGCTGATAAGTGGCTGCTGTTGCGACATGAATTATCCGTTGGCTTTCGGGTTAGAACGGGTATCCGCGCCCTGAGTTGGCTCATTTGGCGTAGTGGGAGATGCCGATGTTGGACTCGCCTCTACTGTGGCAGTCGGATTAGCTGGGCTCGCTTGAGCTGAACTAGTTTGAACTGGGCCAGTTTGAACTGTGCTCGCAACTGGAGAATGTATTTGATTCTCTGACGCAGGCGTGTCTTTTACCGGGTCCTGAACTTGATAAGGACGGTTCACTGACTGTGCCGCTTGCTTTAGTTGTTCAATAGACTCTTTGAGTTCCGGCGAGAGGTTAGATAAACCTTTGCTCTCAGCTTTTTTTAGATCGGCATGCAACTGCTCGATCTTTAACTCCTGCTCAAGTTCTTCTTTTACCGAGTTTGCCATGCGTTTCATCGCACGGATCCAACTCGTTACCGAACGTACCGCAACCGGTAGACGTTCGGGGCCAAGAACCACTAGCCCCAAAACACCGATCAGCAGCAGCTCCATAAAGCCGATACCGTCAAACATAAAGAGTTACGCCTGTTCTTTGTTAGACTCAGGTTTCTTTTCAGTCGCCTGTTGAGTCGTTTGTGCTGTTTTAGCCGCTTCGGTGTCTTCTAATGCCTTTTTATCTTCTTCTGAAGACATGGCGTTTTTGAAGCCTTTCACCGCACCACCTAAATCACCGCCCAAAGAGCGTAATTTTTTAGTTCCAAACAACAAGACAACGATTAATGCAACGATAAGAAGTTGCCAAATACTAATACCACCCATGAAGGTATCCTCTTAATTGATATCGGTTCTATTATGAACCTATGATTAATTAGTGCTAGCTAAAATTTGCGATTCTTTGGCCTAGATCGCCATCCGACAAACCACAATATAATGCCTGAAACTAGACAAACATAAGGGGTCCATAGTGTAGCGTCTCTATTGATCAATAACGTGCCACAGATCAATAAAACTGCAGAAGTGATAAGCAAGTAGTTACTCTTGTGAGCCTGCTGCTGGTATTTCAAATATTTATCTAGCATTTGTTGCTGAGAACTCAGCAATTTCCTGCCTAACTTAAGGTTATCGTAAATCAGTTCAGGGAATTCTGGTAGTTTATCAGCCCAATATGGCAGTTTTGTGGATACCTTTTTAAACATAGCCTTAGGACCCACTTGGTCGGCCATCCACTGCTCTAAAAACGGTTTAGCGGTTTGCCATAAATCCAACTGCGGATACAGCTGACGACCTAAGCCTTCGATATAGAGTAAGGTTTTTTCTAGCAATACTAATTGCGGCTGTACCACGATATCGAAGTGGCGTGCGGTGCGGAATAGTTCCAGCAACACATGGCCAAAGGAGATCTCATCGAGCGGCTTGTTGAACATAGGTTCACACACCACTTTAATCGCCTGTTCAAAGGCTTGTAGATCGGTTTTTTCAGACACCCAGCCTGATTCAATGTAGAGCTGGGCAATTCGGTGATAATCGCGATTAAAGAAGGCGAGGAAATTCTCGGCGAGATAGCGTTTATCCACTTCGCTGAGTGTGCCCATGATGCCGCAATCGAGGCCAATGTAGTAAGGGTTCTCGGGATGATCGCGGGAAATAAAGATATTGCCCGGATGCATGTCGGCATGGAAAAAGTTATCACGGAACACTTGAGTGAAAAACAGCTCTACACCACGCTCAGCCAATAACTTAAAGTTGGTGCCTTGCGCTTTAAGGGCGGCAATATCCGAGACCGAAATTCCGTAAATGCGCTCCATCACCATTAGGCGCGGATAGCAAAACTCTTCATACACATAAGGCACATAGAGCGCATCTGAGTCGAGGAAGTTATTGCGTAGCTTGACTGCATTTAAGGCTTCGAGCTTAAGGTTTAACTCGCCTAAAATGGTCACGCGGTAGTCTTCAATCACTTCAGCAGGGCGCAGGCGATTACCTTCACCGAGGAGATAATCGATGACCTTGGCTGTTTGCGACATCAACTGCAGATCGGCCTGAATTTTAGCTTCTACATTCGGTCGTAACACCTTAAGTACGACGTCTTTGCCGTTAGATTTCAGGGTCGCGGTATGCACCTGCGAAATAGAGGCTGATGCCAATGGTATTTCATTAAAGTCATCGAATAGGGATTCAATTGGCGCTTTTAGTTCAGCTTCAATCGCTTGGCGGGCGAGCGCACCATCAAAGGGCGGCACTTTGTCCTGTAGCATGGCTAATTCACTGGCCCATTCATCGCTGAGTAAATCGCGGCGGGTCGAGAGCATTTGCCCAAGCTTGATATAAACGGGGCCCAGTTCCTGCATCGCCAATTTTAAGCGTTCGCCACCGAGCTTATTTTTATGCTTATTGCGGATCCAGAACAGACTATTACGGGCGAGTTTAAAGTACCAAGGTGTCATCTTTGGCGGCAATACGTCATCTAACCCGTACTGAAGCAAGGTCTTGATGACATGGTAACCGCGGCGGATACTGGCAAGGGTCATGGCTTAATTTGGTCTCTTAATTGGGCAATCCGTTGTTCAATCGCGCGGGTATCGGCAACTAAATCATCCATTTGATCGCGAAAATGAAGTAACTCAATTGGGTGCGGTGCGAGGCGATACTCTTCAACGGCGAGTTGCCCTAAGTGGGAGCGCGTTTTACGCAACACTTCGAGTGCAAAACCCTTTGCCTGATGGCCAGTGCTGATGAGTTTGTGAGTGGGACCATCGCCTAAATAACGCGAAATTGGCTCGGCAAAATCAAACTCGATGCCGCGTAGATATTGGCTAAAGCTTTGTAATAAATTGAGATCGCCCTCAAGCTTGAGCTTATCTTGCTTGATAAGTTCAGTCAGGTTTGCGCCTTCGGACACGCGATAAAGCGTGGTCGCATCGGCATGCAGACTGACATCGACATCGCCTTCATAGCGGCTCAGTACTTGGATCTCTTTGGCAAACACCAAATAGAGTGGCCAGCTGAGCTGCGATAATTGGATGCGGAACACTTTGCCATGCAACTGGCGCTGGCGCGAATAGTCGTCACCCGCTTGAGCCTGAAGTTTTTTCAGGCCCGTTTCAATTGCGGCGCAGACCAGCAGCACAACTTCTTGCGGCATCATTAGAATTTATAACCACGGTGCAATGCGACAATGCCGTCGGTCATGTTGGTGTAGTCGACTTGCTCGAAGCCTGCATCTACCATCATTTGCTTTAATGTATCTTGATCTGGATGCATACGAATCGATTCGGCCAGATACTCGTAGCTGTCGGCATCTTTAGTGATGAGTTCGCCCATCTTAGGTAAGACTTTGAAGCTATATAAATCATACACTTTGCGCATGATTTCATGCTGAGGCTTAGAGAACTCAAGCACTAATAACTTGCCACCTGGCTTAAGCACGCGGTTCATCGAACGCAGCGCCGCATCTTTATCGGTCACGTTACGCAGACCAAAGGCGATGGTAATGATGTCGAAGTGGCTATCGGGAAACGGCAGTGCTTCGGCGTTGGCTTGCACATAACTGACATTGTTGACTATGCCCTTGTCGCGCAACTTAGTTCGACCGACTTTCAACATGGAATCGTTAATGTCCGCTAAAACCACTTCACCTTTATCGCCCACTAAGTGAGAGAATTTTGCGGTTAAGTCGCCGGTGCCACCAGCCAAATCGAGCACTTTCATGCCAGGGCGTGCGCCAGATACTTCAATGGTGTAACGCTTCCAAAAACGGTGAATGCCGAAGGACATCACATCGTTCATTATGTCGTACTTAGCGGCAACAGAATGAAACACGCCGGCAACGAGTTCGGCCTTTTTATCGGCCTCTACGGTTTTGTAACCAAAGTGGGTACTTTTAGATTCGCCCTCAGACATCAATGTGTTCCTATTGTTTTGCAATGTATTGGTTGCGAGTGTAAGCCATCGCCTGCATTTGCTGAATCTTTGATCTATCACTCTGTGATCGAGCTAGTAAACTAACTACAATGCCTTAGCTTGAGGCACTCCCTAGCAGTCGTAGGATTCAGTGCTTGTCGACCACGTAAAATGGACTGGCATTAGACCACAATATCAGGATTTGGTGAATAGCTTAGCGCCCAGTTGGCTATAACTGATGGCGCTCATTGCGCCAAAAACTGCATCCGAGCCTGCACATAAGCGTAGATAAGCTCGCTGAGGCTTTGGCCAACATCCCTAAATCCGGCTTCAATTCCCGCTTCGTGGCAACTTGGTGCAGCCTCGGCTAAATGCAAATAAGCACAAGGGCAGTGGCGGGCGATATAACTGACATAATGCGCCGCATCTAGCAATGGCACACCCGCTGCCGTTGAGGCGCTACTGGGCATTTTAGCGATAGCGTCGACGTCGAGCTCCAGCCCTACGGGCAAACCTGTGTCATTCAATTTGGCGGCGATCTCAAGCAAGGCTTGGTTAAGGCTGATTTCGCGGCGTACCCAAATTTGTTGCAAGCTATGCCAAGTACCACCAAATTCGCTGAGTTGGCTTAGGTTGGCTTCACTGTTTTTTAACTCATGTAAACCCAGTACATGGTAGCAACCTAAGGCGCCGCGATCGGCTGCGTAACTAAAACCATTGCCGCTGTGACGACCTTCGAGTAGACGAAAATCCGAATGAGGGTCAAGATTTACCGCCGCAACTTGGCGTTGGTAGTGGCTGTAGGTCGCCATTAATAAACCATAGGCATTGTTGTGGCCGCCGCCGATAAGTATGGGTTCTAAACCCGCCTTTAAAATTGCACTCACGATGCGGATAACGCGCTCATCGAGTTGCTCCACCGCATCGCGTAATTCATCTAAGGTGACGTTAGTGTTAGCTGTTGTATTACCCGCGGTTTGTTGCTGCAGATCGGCGGTGTTCACTTGGCCTAATACTAGGCATTCGGCACCGGAAAGAAAGCGATTAGATTGCAGATTGAGCCATTGGCGCATACAGGTTGTGAACGCATCGGTCGCGCCGCCGCGGCCCAAATTGGCGCGCGGGCCGATATCTTCGCCAACGCCGAAAATGGCAAAGTTTGCCCCGTGGGCTTTGGCTGTGGCGAGTATGGTCTCTAACGTGTGTTCGTGATTAGCCAGATGGACGCATTGGCCTAACTTAGTTTCGCCGGTTCTTGGGCTGACTAATGAGGCAATATCTGTATGGGTAAAGGGAATAAATTCAGGCATAGATTGATATTCTTATTCGGCCGGAGTCGAGCTATTGTGGCCAGTGTGGCGCGAGGATTCAATGGGGAAACGCTGAAAATAGTGAATAAAAAAGCCAGCTTAGCTGGCTTTCTTGGCTGAACAGTGAGATTACTCAATGTCGAGTGGTTCAGGTGATAAAATCACACCTGTGTTATCAGCATAAATGTGATCGCCGGGTAAGAAAGTCACACCGCCAAAATTGACCGGAATTTCCACTTCGCCCACTGAATTGCCATCAGCACCCACTGGAATTGAGGCAAGAGCCTGAATACCAATGTCTAACTCTTCCAATGCATCCACATCGCGTACAGAACCGTAAACGATAATGCCTTCCCAGTTGTTGCTAACCGCAAGTTCAGCGATAGCACCATCGATCAGCGCACGGCGTAATGAGCCACCGCCATCAACGAGTAAGACTTTACCTTGACCATCCTCTTGTAGGACTTCGGTGATTAGGCCGTTGTCTTCAAAGCACTTGATGGTGCTAATAGAACCGCCAAAAGAGCTACAACCACCGTAGTTACTGAACATGGGCTCGACTACATCTACGACATCTAAGTACATGTCACATAATTCTGAGGTGTTGTATTCCATATTTACACTCCTATTGATCCGCGTTGCGTACAGTTTAGCGAGTTTACGCCAGTATAAAAGGGATTCTTGAAAAGAAAAGTGTTATCAATCACGGTATTGTTGCCATTGGGCTGTTAACACATCTGTAGTAAATTTTCGTCGCACTTTAGAAGTTATGCGGTAAAACTTGATATTAGTCATTAAATAACGGTTTTTTATTACAACTCTGTTGCGTGCTTTGGTATTATATCCCAAGTTTAAATTAACTTACTTAACTTAATTTGCTTTAGGGGCATGGACCCCCCGTTACGCTTATGGACGGTAGAGGGCCTTCGAGAGGTGCCTATGGAAGCTGTAAATACGATTGAAATTATTGGTTATTTTGCCTCTGTAATGGTGGCGATCTCTCTAATGATGAAGAATATCATTTGGTTGCGATGGTTGAATTTTGTGGGATGTACCCTATTTGTTGTTTATGGGGTGTTTATTTCTGCTTGGCCAGTGGCTGGCATGAATGCGTTTGTTGCTTGTATTAATATTTACCATTTGACGAAAATTTACCGCGCTAAGGCGAATACTCCCGCCGCAGCCTAAGTTTATTTGATTGTGTTGCTCTTGGGATTCACATTTAGAGCAACACAATATCCTGTCTCAGTCCTATCGCTATAACTGAAAAAATCCTTTAGCTCCAGCATAATGTCCCTAGAATCCTTCTAGATCAAAGCCCAAGACATGCTTCTTGTCATAAAACCTTCGAGCAGATGTCACTTAGCCGTCACAGGTCTTTCTTAGTCTCAAGTTATCTAATAGTGCTTTAGCTAATTCGACTCGGGTTTGACCATTAGCAAACTTTAAATTAGCCAGCAAACGGTAAATAACGAATTCAATCGTGAGTAGGGCCTTGGTGAGTCGGTTGCGTGATACCAAGCACTCTAAGCGTCGTCGAGAGAATGCACAGATTAACATCGCAGTAAAACTCGCTGGCATGCCAGCAAGGAGCCTGTTTTATGTTGAGTTACGTTGCAGACTTAGATAAGCGAATGTTTTGCCATATCGTGAGTTTTACCCAACGTCATGGTTTATATGCCCATGCAAAGCGGGTATCGGCGAGTGGCGATGGGCATGTGTATTTATATTTGTCAGTGGGCTTGATGCTGACTCACGCTCAAGGGCAGGCCTTATTCAACTTGATGTTAGCGAGTTTTTTGGTGGAGTTGCCGCTGTATTTACTGCTGAAAAATAGCATTCGCCGTACACGACCTTGCCATGCGCTTATGGGATTTGAGAGTGGTTTTGAGCCATCTGATCGCTTCAGTTTACCGTCGGGTCATACGGCCGCAGCCTTTGTGATGGCAACGAGTGTGGCGCAAGTTTATCCCGTTGCGGCTCCTATCGCGTTTTTATGGGCTTTTAGCATCGGGGGCTCACGTATTGCACTCGGCGTGCATTATCCCTTAGATATTTTGGCGGGAGCCTCATTGGGGATGGGGGCAGTATTACTGGTCCATCCGGTGATTTAATTCAAGCAAGCGCACGTTAATCATTTCATCTCATTAGTTGGAATTCTCCTTCACTCATCAGTTTAAGGATACGTAATGCGAATACTCTACGGAGTTCAAGGCACAGGGAATGGCCACTTAAGTCGTGCACGCGTCATGGCTAAAGCACTGATGAAACAAGATATTGAAGTGGACTTTTTATTTTCGGGGCGTAAGCCAGATCAGTTTTTCGATATGGAATGCTTTGGTGATTATCGCGTACAAGCGGGCATGACGTTTGCGACTCACTCCGGGCGCGTGAATGTGCCGCAAACGGTTCGGCAGAATCTGTCATTGTCGTTATTTAAAGATATTAAAGCCTTAGATCTCAGTTGCTACGATCTTGTGCTCAACGACTTTGAGCCAGTATCGGCTTGGGCGGCGCGGCGCCAAGGCGTGCCATCGATTGGCATTAGCCATCAGGCGGCGTTGACTCATCCTGTGCCAAAACTCGGTAGCACTTGGTTTAATGAAATGCTGCTCAATTACTTCGCCCCTGTGGATATCGCGCTGGGGTGCCATTGGCATCACTTTGGTTTCCCTATCTTGCCGCCTTTTGTCGAAGTGGATGCCAGCCCATTCGAACACACGCATCAAATCTTAGTGTATTTGCCATTTGAGGATGCGGATGTGATTGCTCGTTTCCTGTCGCATTTCAGTGACTATCAGTTTTTGGTGTACCACAGCCAACAGCCTAAGGGACAAATTGCGGAACACATTAAGTGGCACGGCTTTAATCGTGAGGGCTTTAAGCAACATCTTGCCAGCTGCGGTGGTGTTATCGGCAATGCGGGCTTTGAGCTTGCCAGCGAAGCATTAACCTTAGGTAAAAAGTTGTTAGTGAAACCACTGATTGGCCAGTTTGAGCAATTATCGAATGTGGCGGCGCTGCAACTCTTGGCGGCCGCAGATAGCATGATGAGTCTCGATGTGAACGTCGTTAAGCGCTGGCTGAAAACGGCATCACCTAATCCGATTGCCTATCCTCAGGTTGGGGATGCGCTGGTTAAATGGATTGATGGCGGCGATTGGCACGATAGTCAGCCGCTATGTAAAGAGCTGTGGAGCCAAGTTACGCTGCCTGATACTTGGCGTTAAATCAGCTCATAAGCTGTGGCGAAAAGCAATTTAGGCACTAGCTGGGTCAATGGGGTTAGCGTATAATTTCGGCACTTTTGCTGTTAGCCCCTTTCAGCACGTCTATTTTGGCCTAGCTTGGCCGTTAATTATGTTGTTATAAATGAGCCTGAAAAAGTTTACCCAGTACAAGTTACTGTTTTTAATGTTGTTGTCGCTTTGTGTCTTACTCCCTTTTATTCCAGATCAGGCTTACCACATTCCCGGCCCAGATATCGCGAAGCAAAACTTCCATGTGATTGAGTTTAACGATCAAGGTCAGCCCCATGACGAAAGGCAATGGCAAGGTCTAGAGGCGCGCATATCTCAGCCAGAGCCTGCACAGATCCCTGAACTATTGATCTTTGTCCACGGCTGGCACCATAGTGCAGAGCCTAAAGATGAAAACTTTATCGCCTTCGAGCAATTTTATCAGCAGATGGCGGCGTCCGATACGCAGCGCAACTTATTGGGTTTGTATATTGGCTGGCGCGGCGATAAATACGATCCCTTTTGGATTGATGGCTCAGATGATGCGAAAAGCTGGATTGAACCCTTAGATTTTCCTACCATTTTACAGCGTAAACGGGTTGCTAAACGCATAGGTCAATTAGGTTTATCCCAACTGCTTGATAAGCTCGATGGCTTAGTAGCCGAGCATAAACTACTGCGTTATACCGTGATTGGTCATAGTCTTGGCGGGGCGGTTGTTTTGCATGCCAGCAAAGATCGCATCAAGGCGGCTATCGATCATCAGCAGGATAATCCCAATTTATTCTTACTGTTAAATCCTGCCGTGCCCGCGAAGGAGTATCAGCCACTCGATACCTTGGTGAGCTTAGATAGGCAAAAACCGAGTATGGTGGTATTGCAGTCGAAGGGCGATTTTGCGGTGAAAGAAGCCTTTAATTACATCAAGGATGGCGAGCGTGCTGTCGGTAATTCTTGGGCGATTACCCACGATATCGACAAATGCTCAGGTGGTAATTGTACTACGCCAATGAAGATGCCGTCGGCTTTGATGGCGCACGATCAAATTCCTGGCTGTATGATGACCTTGCCCCATTCTGGTTGGAAAATTCGCGCTCGTCTGCAGGCTCGCCGCAGTGTGCAAACCTGTCCCGATGCCAATATGCAGGCCGTGTGGGTGCTGGCGGTGTCGGATGAAATCGTTTCAGGACACAATGGTATTCTGACGCCGGATCATGCCAAAGCTTTGTCTGAAGTGATGAGTATGATTGATTTGTATCGAAATCAATTACCTAAACATGCAGTGGAAAGTCCCGCAAACCAAGATCTCGGTACTTTAGCGCCAGAGTCAGAAGCTGCAACATCCACACAAGGTGAAGCGCCTGTGCCACAAGAGCCGGTGATGATTGTCGAGCCCTTACCTGAAGAACAAGGTTCACCGACGCCTGAGGTCAACGCACCATTGCAGGAACCAAACGTATCACAGGAACAAGATAAGTCTGCCGTTACTGAGGTACCGCACGCGCCAATCAAAGCGCCAGAACTAGAATCAAAACCTGAGGCTAAGCCAAATGACGGCGCAGAGCCTCAACCTAAGGTTGAGACTGAAGGCATAAAGTGATTTAGGTAATCCAAAAGGAATCGGAAGAATAGATCCTAAATCGCTTACTGCGGATTTTTGGTTTGCCACCTGCGCCAAGTAAAAGTGATTAGCGCCGCGAGTATTAGGCTGACAATGGCCCATGTGGGGTATTTGTGCTGGTGGTAAAATGCCAGCATAGGAGCAATTTCATCGCGGATTAACACTGGGCCTAACCCAAAAAGTGCCACCCAAATGCTGGTGGCTAGGGCATTACCTATTACAAATTGCTTTAGCGGCATTTTAGCCAAGCCACAGCCGATAAACATAAATTGTTTTAATCCCTCAACAAAACGACTCAGCACTAAAGCGGCAATGCCATATTGGCCAATAACGCCATGGATTTTGTCTTCCAATTGCGGTTTTATCCAGCCCTTCTTAAGCAACACATCACCAAAGCGCCAGCCGATAAAATATCCCAAGCTGTTACCGCAGAGTGCAGCGCAAGCTGCGACGATCATCACCAATGGCAGTGACATTTGCCCTGCAGCAGCTAATAAACTGGCGACAATCAATAAGGATTGCCCCGGCGCTGGAATGCCAAAACCCTCGACAGCAATCGCGATAAATAGCAGCACATAGCCGTATTGCTGCAGCCAAGGGGTGAGTTCGGTGATGATATGTTGTAGCGCTTCTGGCATGGATGAAAGTGATCAAATCAGTGTGACGATTGGCCCATCATACTCGCCAACTTCTCTGGCTGGATAGATTTATGAGCAAAGTTTCATGCCAGTTTTAGTTGGTGGCGGTGAATAGGCGTAAGGCAGGGGTTCAGTTTTTACCTGGAATATAAAAAGGCCGAACTCAGTTCGGCCTTAATATCGGTGCTACCGTCGCGACGAAAAAGCGACTATGCGAATGCCGCTTGTAGCTGTGGAACGACTTGTTTTTTACGGCTTAATACGCCGTCTAACCAGACTTTGCCATCGACGGTATCTTTACCGTAGGCGCGTTGGGTCAGGTCGCTATCGTCAGACACGATTAACAGCTCTGAGCCTTCTTTCATAATGTCAGTCAGCAGTAACAATACGCTGTGGCGATTGCCTTCCACTTTCAGTGCTTTGATATCGGCTTCTAACTCGGCCTTGATATCGTCAAATACTGACAGGTCGATCACTTCTAACTGGCCGATACCGACTAAGTTACCGTTCATGTTGAAGTCTTTAAAGTCGCGCATAACGAGGTCGCGTGCTGGCGTGCCTTGTACGGCTGATTTCACTTTGAACATTTCCATGCCCAGTTCTTTGAAATCTTCAACACCAGCGATTTCAGCTAAGGCTTCAACACAGCGAATATCGGCAGTGGTACAAGTCGGTGATTTGAAAATCACGGTATCGCTCAGAATGGCGCACATCATGATGCCAGCGATATTTTTAGGGATAGCGACTTGGTAAAAGTCGAACATCATCTTGATCACTGTGTTGCTGCAACCTACTGGGCGGATCCAGCATTCTAACGGGGTATCTGTGGTCAGATCGCCAAGCTTGTGGTGATCGACAATCCCGACGATGGTCGCTTGGGCGATATCATCCGGTGCTTGAGTCAGTTCTGAATGGTCAACGATATACACTTGCTCGCCAGCGTAGCTGGTTTTGTATTCCGGTGCTTCGAAGCCGAAACGTTCCAGAATAAAAGCGGTTTCGGGTGACAATTCACCTAAACGTGCGGCAATGGCTTCTTCACCGATTTGGTTTTTTAAATAGGCTAACGCGATAGCACCGCAGATTGAATCAGAATCGGGGATCTTGTGACCGACAACGTAAATAGGCATTTCAGGGACTCTCCTTTAAATTTGTGGCAATTTTAGCAATATTTGGCTCGGATCGGAAATAGCCAAAGCGCATATCACTGCGCGCTTAAGACGCTATAACGCTAAAAATCCCGAGCTGAGATTTGGTAAAGATGGCTTAAGGGTTAGATCTTTACTTTTATCACGACTTTACGCACTGCTGTGGCGATATCGCCCGTGCCAGGCATATGCATGTCACCGGGAAAAAATAGCGCAAACATACCCGCTTTGAGTTGCACATAAGAGGCATTGGCTTTGTTTGTCTCGTAATCAAACTCGGCGTAATCGTGTTTGTCAAAATAGGGCTTTGAGGGTGTTTGGCCCGCTAGTGGCAAATAACCAAACTCTTCTTCACCGCTGAACACATATTGCACATCGATATATTTTTGATGCACTTCAAAGGGTTCTGTCGATTTATGCTTAGTGTGATAGTCGTTGACTATCACAAAAATGTTGTCGCCATCGAGGGGATAATTGCCCACGGGCAGCTGACTAAAGTCTGTGGTGGCAAGATGTTCTAATGCTGTGGCAAGCCGAGGGCTTAGGGATTGATAAATATGGCGGTTTGCTAAGGTATCGACGATCATCGGTTACTCTACATGGCGGATGTGAATGAGTGAATTGTAAAGATTATAATCAGATAGTCGCCGTTAGGACATAAGCTTTAGACATAAAAAACAGGCCGTAGCATGGCCTGTTTTTATATCAAGTGTCACTTTGTTCGCTAAGACGCGCTTAGTAAGTGTATTTAGCTTCTAAGAAGTAATAGCCACCATTAAAACCAAACGGGGTGTTGGTTAATGGGTAGACGAAGATGCCTCCGAAGTTATTGTCATCAGGGCGTTTTTCTGGATACACATCAAACAGGTTTTGTACCCCAGCGGTGAAACTTAGCGCATCGGTTGCCGCGTATCTCACCGACAGATCCATCACCCATTGATCGCTGTAATTCACATCGCCCGTTGAATAGCCGACAGTGTAATCACCAAAGTAGCTGAGGCGAATATTGGTCTTAAAGTCGCCTAGCTCATGGGTCAAGCCCAAATTACCCGTGTTATGCGGTGTCGCCGAGGTCATGCGAGTTTGTTCAATGCTATCGAATAGTTTAGGGCCGAGTCCGTCTAAAATCTCTGGGAAATTAATATCTTGGATTTCAGTCTTATTGTAGGCATAGGCTAAGTTAGCCCGTAAATCACCCCATGAGCCGATATCAAAATCTTGGCTCACTACAAGGTCAACGCCACGGGTGCGGGTATCGACGGCGTTGATAAAGAAGCGCGCAGATTCCGCATTGGTGCCCGCCAGCGCCGCCGCTACGGCGGGCGAATCATTAGGCGTCACTGAGCTCGACAGAATAATGCGATCATCGATGGAGATTTGATAGGCATCTAATGTCAGTGCTAAGCCCGTGTCATTGGTGTACACCAAGCCTAAGCTAAATGATTGGGATAGTTCGGGATCTAACTCATTAATACCCAGTGCTTTGGTCACTGGCGATAGGGTGTTAAAAGTGCCTGACTCAATAGGCACCAGCTGACCAGTCACAGGATCGGGATTAAACAGCGTCGAGATATTGCTGAAGTACAGTTGTTGTACGCTCGGCGCTCTAAAGCCAGTGTTGATGGTACCGCGCAGGGCCAAGTTATCGGTGAAATCGTAACGGCCCGCTAACTTCCAACTGGTGTTGCCACCAAAGTCAGAATAGTTTTCATAACGCAGCGCCGCCGCCCAGTAAAACTCATTGGTTAACTGGTTCTCGAGTTCCATATAAACGCCAGTGTTATCACGGGTTTCATCCACTTGCGACTCAGGGGTAAAACCGGTGAAACCTTGGCTACCCGCAGCGCGGTTGTCGTAACCCCCATTGATGTATGAACCCGTTTCGCCCGCTTCAATTTGATAGCCGTTTTGGCGCCACGACACACCCGTCGCAAACAAGATTTCAGAGTCATTGGCAAAGGCAAAGTAGCGCGAGGCATCGAGATTAAGATTGGTTTCACGGGTCGTGAGTGTGCCCGCGTCAAACTCGGTTGGGCTATCTGGGCCTAAAGAGGCGTTTAAGGTATTAACAATATTGTAGTTAAATGAGTTTTCGCCATGGCCAGCCGAAGTATCGATATTCCACTCGCCTAGGCTAAATTCATACCCCAGCACTAAGGAAGCATCGATAATTTTAGGATTGATTTGTGGTAAGAAACCATCTGGATAGATTTCGGTTAAGTTACGGGCGTCGAGTGCGCGGCGGTAAAAGGCACCTGACTTAGTTTCACGTTGGCTGATGCCACCAAACGCATAGAGTTTGCCATCTTTTGTGATGGGCTGGGCAGCGTTGATGAATAGACCTAAGTTGTCATATTCGGCATCGCCGACCTGGTGGCTCTTACGGTTAAATGTGGCTTCGCGTGGATCGGCTGAGCCATCGGGTAATTTTTCATACTGTTGACGAGGGTCCAATCCAGCGCGGTTAGTGCTGTCTTTATGGTGGGCTTCTAGGGATACATTCACAAAGCCATCGTTACTTAAACTGATGCCGTGGTTTACACCCACACGCCATTGCTCGCCATCACCTATGTAGGTTTGTCCTGCTTGAGCCGAGAGGCTACCACCTTGATCGCTGTCCTTTAGTACCACGTTGATGACGCCGGCAATTGCATCCGAGCCATATTGTGCCGAGGCACCATCACGCAAAATTTCGATGCGCTTAATCGCCGTCATAGGGATAGCGTTTAAGTCTACGTTAGATGAACCTTTACCCACAGTGCCACTTAAATGCACTAGCGCTGAGCCGTGACGACGTTTGCCGTTAACGAGTACTAAGGTGTGGTCGGGTGACAGGCCGCGCAAACTCGCGGGGCGCACCGCATCTGAACCGTCAGTCACTGAGGAGAATGGGAAGCTGTAGCTTGGGGCGGCAAATTGCAGTGCTTTAGCGGTTTCAGTCATACCGGTCGATTCGAGCTGCTCGGCAGTGATAATGTCTACAGGGGCAACACTGTCAGTTGCCGTGCGCAGTGCTATGCGTGAACCTATGATTTCGATTTTCTCGAAGCCAGGCTGTTGCTCTTCGGCTTGAACAGCTGGAATGGCGAGTATAGATGACACTGCCAATGCGATAATCCCTAGGCGCATAAAAACCTCTCAATGATGTTTGTAACCCGATACTCGAACTTAGGAGTGCAGATTAAAGATAACGTAACAATTCAATGTGGAGAAGGTTATCACTGTAACAATTGTTACATCTAGACATAAATGTGCTAACTCAGAGCCGAGTGTTCTAGTTAATGTTTAAAATGCAGTTGAATATATGGATTAAACCTTGTTATCGGCAGATGTGCTTTGGGTGTTTTGGCGAGTTAAGTCGATGATATGAATTGTTTATTGACGTGCGCCATCGTGGTTTAATGCGTTATTTCATTTTAATGGCACTGGCTTGAAGGAACACAGATTTGTCAGCGTTACGATTTCTCGCGGGAGCAACAGCATTTAATACCTTGGCAGAACAAGGCCTTAAATCTGAACATTTTACCCAGCTACTTGCCGCCTCCGGTGGACCTAAATGGCTTGGTATCGCAGGGCTAGATAAGTATCTGTTTTCTGAGTTTTTCAAAAACAGACAAACACCGCTTTATACGCTTGGCGCGTCTTCAGGGGCGTGGCGTTTAGCCTGCTTGGCGCAGCAAGATCCTCTCGCAGCCTATGGTCGCTTAGAGGATTTTTATATTGGTCAGCGTTACGACAGTATGCCAACTCCGCAGGAAGTCAGTGCACAAGTTAAAGGCGTAGTGCAGGGGATTTTAGGCGCCAGAGGCAGTAGTGAGATAGTCAACAACGCTCATATCCACAGTCATTTAGTAGTGTGCCGCGGCAAACATTTAAATCGTTTAACGGCAAAGCTGCCACTCGTTGTGGGGCTGGCGATAACGGCGGCGACTAACTTAGTCAGCCGCCGAAGTTTAGGCTGGCATTTTGAACGTGTGGTCTTTAGCCAACAAGCTGCAGCCTCTCCCTTTTTGCAACTCAATGACTTACCTAGTCAGCAGGCCGAGTTAACCGAGGCCAATGTCGATGCTGTGATGTTAGCAACGGGATCAATTCCATTATTGCTAGCCCCCGTACCGCAAATTGAGGGCGTTGCCGATGGGCAATATTACGATGGTGGCATTACCGACTATCACTTCGATTTGCCTTTATCCCACGCTACGGGGTTGACGCTGTATCCACATTTTTATCCAACGATCAGCCCAGGATGGTTCGATAAATCCTTGAAGTGGCGCCAAGGTCGAGCCAATTATCACAATGCACTCGTGTTAGCACCATCGGCTGAATTTGTGGCTTCATTGCCCTTTGGTAAAATCCCCGACCGCGAAGATTTTAAACAACTGGATACGGCGCAGCGGATGCAATACTGGCGAACAGCGGTGGCCTTGAGTGAACGTCTGGCCGAGGAGTTTGCCGAGGTTGTTGCTAAGGGAAATGTGCTGGAGCGACTAGAGCGCTTTTAGTTTTAAGTGCGGTGGTCCAGAAAACGGGGTTTAAAATGGCTGGTTTGAAATGCCCTGATTTAGCCTAGTTTGGTCGCCAATTTATTTTTGCACTCAACGGCTTCAGGAAGGAAATTATTCCACCTGCTACACTCTAAGGTAATAAGGAATACGAATGCATTGATATTCGTTTCCTTCTATTTGAGGGGCAGGAGGTTGCTATGCAAACACGAGAAATGGCGTTACTCATGCGCGATGCCTTGTTGCTGCCACAGGGACGGGTAGAGGTTCGTGTAGTCGACCCCGGTCATCTGCGCATGGTGGCCGATGTCTTCAAGGGAAAATATGCGCTCGCTTTTGCCACCATTCGACCCCGCGGCAGTCCGCCCTGTTACCCCACCGCTACCCAGTGCGACATTATCGATTTTAATCAGCTAGAAGACGATTCACTCAGCCTAGTGCTCGAAGGGCGCCAGCGCGTCAGCATCCTCTCGGCGGCGCAGGCCAAAGATAAGTTGTGGATGGCGCGTACTTTACCCTGCCGTAACTGGCAAGAAGAGCCGATTAAAGGTGAATTTGAGCTAATAAGCGCTGCATTAGAGCAGTTTTATGAGGTGAATCCCGATCTGTTTGAGCTCTATTCTCAAGTGCATTTGGAAGATGCGGCTTGGGTAAGCCAGCGCTGGCTCGAGGTTTTACCTATGTATAATAAAGACAAATTAGTGTTAGTTAATCAGCCCGATTGCCACAAAACCTTGGACTTCGTGCTGCAACTTATCAAGTCCCATGTGGACTGAAAAACCACAAAAAGGCTAGAATAGCGGCTTTCTATAGCCGCTTTTTTTGTGATATGACAGCATCTGCCCGCGCCGCCCAACCTTCTTACATAGTGCTTCCTGTGAATGTCACAGATATACCCACAGTGTTTGCCTTTCTTGCACAGCATTTTGCCCGCATAGGTGAAGATGTATGGCGTCAGCGGATCCTTGACGGAAAAGTGCATTGGCGCGACGGCAGTTTGATCGCCTTGGACACCGAGTATCGTCCAGCTGCGCGGGTGTATTACTACCGTGAAGTGCCAGTCGAAGCGAAAATTCCCTTCGAAGAACAGATCCTATTCCAAGATGACAACGTTATTTTGGCCTATAAACCACACTTTTTACCTGTGACCCCAAGCGGCAATTATGTGAACGAATGTCTGGTACATAGACTGAGATTACGCACCGGCATAGACACTATCGCGCCTGCTCATAGGCTTGACCGTGAAACCGCAGGGGTGATCTTGATGACAGTCGCGCCCGAAACCCGCGCCCTTTATCATCAATTATTTATCGACGATGCTATTCGTAAAGACTATCAAGCGATTGCCAAGCTGACACCTGAGATTATTGAACAATATCAACAGGGAAGCTTAACGTTACCCCTGCATTGGACGGTAAAAAACCGCATGCAGCCGAGCGACCCGAGTTTTACCATGAAAATAGTAGAAGGCGAGCCGAATACCCATTCCGAAATCAGCCTAGTAGCCATTAATGGCGATCTTGGTTTGTTCCACCTGAGCCCAATTACCGGCAAAACCCACCAGTTGCGGGTGCATATGCAAAGCTTAGGTATGCCACTGTTAAACGACAGATTTTATCCAAGCTTATTACCCAAAGGACCGGATAAATTTGAGGCCCCCCTAAAATTGATGGCACAGCGTTTACGTTTTATCGATCCTGTGAGCGGGATCCATCACGACGTGCAATGTGAGGGTTTTTAGTTACAGAATCAATATCATTTCTTTTTTAATGTTTATATTTATCTTATTGTCAACAAATCCGCTAATTGAAAGCGCATGATATAACATGTGTGTAAATGTGTTGTTTCGCCTGTGATAGTTAACCTGCTGTAAAATAATACATTATAAATTAGCATTTATAATGTATTAGATTTAACCACAATAATATTTAACTTCTGTTTATAATGCTTAACTGATTATTAATTTAGTCCTAAATTAGCTGTTATTTATAATTTTTGGTCTAGAGTAATAAGGTATTAGTTTATTACATGGATGTTGTTTTTGAACTGTCTTTAAACTCTCTGAGACAAGCTCACAATCTATGTAGGATATTGATATGAAAGAAGTCATTCTTAGTAATTTGAGTGTCGATTTACCCCATGATTACTTTGTCTGGATTGGTCGCTATCAAAATGCTGATTGGCACCCTTGGTTTGAGCAATTTACCTCAGTAGAGGCTTTGATTGGTAATGGGCGAATCCCTGAGGTAATCGTATTATCGGTACAAGCTGAAGAGCAAGATAAGTGGCTTATGATGTTGAGGCAGCATGAGCTTACTGCATTGAGCTTAATCTGGGTCTCCCGCGAAAGCCCATTATCACCTTTTCTCGGAAATGGAATATGGCGAGAAGATTATAAAGAGCAATATCAGTCGTATAAGTTAAAAAAACAGCAAATCAAACTCAATTTTCAAGATGATATTGTACATAAATTATTATGTTATTTGTGGTGTCATTGTGACGCGATTCTTGAACCTCATTCTGTCCCCGCGCGCCGCTATTTATATGATTATCCTTTATTGAATGCTTGGGGTGTGAGTCCTGAGGAAAGTTTCGCTTGGCTGAGTGATTTACAAAAAAATAATTGGATTGAGAAATCTACACTATCAAATCGTTTACGATTTTGCCCAAGCTGCCATTCGGGTCATTTAAATTACATTGATGTTTGTCCGCAATGCCACAGTATTGATACTGAGCAGCAAAGTAGTTTGCATTGTTTTAATTGCGGTCATGTTGGTGATCAAGCATTGTTTCGAAAACTCAATACCTTGAGTTGTCCAAATTGCTTGCAAAACCTACGACACATAGGTGTTGATTATGATAGACCAATAGAAAATCATCACTGTCATTCATGCCAAACTTTATTTGTCGATGCCGTGGTTAAGGCCGAGTGTTTGCATTGTAAGGTAAGTAGTCAGCTTGATTCTTTACATGTACGCAATGTGTACAGTTACAAATTGACGCCCCATGGACGCGGTTTAGTGCGCCAAGGAAGAGCGCAATCGCTTTTCAGTTTAGCGCCGGGTGAACAGATGGTCAGTGAGCAGTTCTATTGGTTACTTGATTGGCAGAACAAACTGGCAAAACGTCATCATCAGACACATTCCATTTTGTCGGTGCAAATGCTTAATGTGGCTGAGTTTTTAAGTGCAGAGGGTGAGGCTAAAGGTTTTGCTCAACTGGACGCACTACAAGAGCGTTTACGCAGTGTGATCCGGGTGACTGATGCATGCAGTAATTACACTCAAGATGGGCTGTTAATGCTGTTGCCTATGACAGAAATCAAGCAGTTAAAGAGTATTTATAACAAGCTTTTTGATTTGAAAGAGCTGCAATCCTCCTCGAAAATCGAATTAAGCGTTAAGGCAATTAGCCTACCAGCCAATATTGGTGACAATGTTGGTGAGTGGCTTACCGATCAACTCCTACAAGCTAAGCCAATGTGATGATGAGTGAATTCAATACCATCACTTATATGTTGCTGGATATCTGGCATCAACTTGCACAGCACTTAACGTTCTTTGTGTGGTTGGTGCCGTTGATATTGTTATATGAAGTCCCCTTAATGCTACTCGTAGTGACAGGCATTTTACGTTTCTTTTATACCAGCTTTATGCAGGTGCCTAAGCAGTCGCTGTTTAGACCTAAAGTGTCCTGTGTGATTACCTGTTATGCCGAAGGTGAGGCGGTGAAGTCAACGATTGATTCTTTTATCGAGCAAGTTTATGACGGTGAGATAGAGATCATTGCTGTGGTTGATGGGGCTGTCCAAAATGGATTGACTTACCGTGTTGCAATGGCCGCGGCTAAGGCGTGCCAAACTTATAATCGCACTGTAATTGTGCTGCCTAAGTGGCAGCGGGGTGGACGAGTCTCGACATTAAATGCGGGATTGGCGACAGCGACGGGTGAGATAGTGATCAATGCCGATGCTGATACTTCCTTTGATAACGATATGGTGTCGCAGATAGTGCCACATTTTGAAGACCCGAATGTGCCCGCTGTGGGTGGAGCGTTGCGAGTGCGGAATGTGAGTGAATCCATATTTACTCGGATGCAAGCTATTGAATACTTGATCTCAATGCAAGGTGGTAAAACAGGGTTAGGGCAGTGGAATTTGCTGAACAATATTTCTGGTGCTTTTGGCGCTTTCAGACGAACCTTTTTAATCCAAATTGGTGGCTGGGACACTCACACTGCAGAAGATCTTGATTTAACCATAAGAATAAAACAGTACTTTAAACGACATCCTGATTGGCGGATCCCTTTTGCGACACTGGCTATTGGCCATACGGATGCCCCTGCGGATCTAAAAACCTTAGTCTGGCAAAGGCTACGTTGGGATGGCGATTTATTGTTTTTATATTTTCGTAAACACTGGCCAGCATTTACACCCAAACTATTGGGTAGCGGTACTTTTGTATTTACCTTGCTCTACGGTTTTTTACAGAACGTATTAATGCCCTTTGTGATCGTTTTCTATGGGATTGGTATTGTTGTTAGTTTTCCATGGCAGTTTATTTTGTCTATTGCATTAACGATTTACGGCTTCTATTTGGTCATTTTAGCTTTCTTTTATTCAATGGTTCTATTGGCGATATCTGAGCGAATTCCTCAAGATTTACGCTTAGCTGTTTGGCTACCGTTATATCCTTTTTATGCACTGTTTATGCGAATGGTGTGTCTGTTTGCCTTGTTAAACGAAATGGTTCGACGTTCACATGAAGAAAGTTCAATGGCGCCTTGGTGGGTGTTAAAACGCGGGAGAAAGTTTTAATGAAAGTGAGTTATCAAGCCAGTGACAAGGCGCAAAATCCGACTGAAGATAAGGGTATTGGAGTGCGCTATGCTGCCGCTAAGCGTAGTGGATTCAAAGGGCGTTGGTATTTATTGTTATTGTTAGTTATTGCGCCAGTTGCCATTGTCGGTTGGATTTTGTTGCGACCACATTTATTTGTGTTGGCGAGTGGCATAGTAACGACTGAGCCATTAGAAGTGCGAGCTCCGAGTACTGGCGATGTCAGTGCTATTGAGGTAAAGCCTGGTGATACGCTGAATGTCGGAACGCCAATCCTCTCAATCACAGATCCGCAACTGAATGCCCAAATAGGTGAGTTAGAAAGGCAGTTAGCCCAACTTAATATTGAGGACCTAAGCTTAAATTCAGTGATTTTGGCGCAATTACAAATTCGTATTGACGTCGCCAGCGAGGGCGTTACTCGGCAGGACATTTTGTTGAAAAGTTATGAGAATTTTCAGAAAAAGGGAGTTGTACCAACCTCTGATATGGCGACAGTACTACAAGCTCATACCGCCTCCAAAATGGCATTGGAGCAAGCTAAGGTTGATTTAATGCAGGCCAAGCAAAAGCAGCTCGTGGAGTTGAGTGCTGGTGTGGTCACCCAGTCCCGTCGCAATATTGAGTTACAACTAGCTCGGCTTAAGGCGCAGCAATCACAATTACAAATCAGGGCGTTAACGGCAACTCGAGTCGTGGATATTCTGGTGCAATCTGGAGAGCATATTGTTGAGGACCGTCCATTAGCTTTACTTGCAGGTCGAGAGAGTCCAGTTGTTTTAGCATTTCTCGAACCTAAATATTTGGATTACACAAGGATAGGCCAGCAAGCGACAATTACTTTAGCAAATGGTGACCGTTTTAGAGCGAGCATTTCCGAACCAACTGAGTTAGTTGGGCGTTTACCTAAGCAGCTTTCTGGTCCCTTTGATGGAGAAAAGCCTGTGCTGCAGATTACTTTAAAACCTGAAATGGTTTTACCTGTTTCTATTGAAGGGGTACCTGTTGAAGTCAGTTTCGATTATGTTTGGTAGCGTGAGCTTAATGCGCCAAATGCCTGCTGTGTACAGGTTTTGATACTCATTGCTAGCAGGGTATAAAGTCCAGCACTGGTCTAATTGGTTTTTGTGTGGTTATGATAAGTGCAATCTAATTTATCATGACTGCGTTTTATCAGCCTATTAGGATTGTAAAATGACTAAATCTGCGATGATCTCTATCTTACTTTGCGCTGCGGTATTAGTGGCAGCCATGTTTGTTGGCGACTGGACGAAACAACCTTATTTGAAGGATATTGCCGCTGAGATCCGTAAGGGGGCTGCGGTGATTGAACCGAAGAAACCGAGTTCGTCTGCTGCATCGGTCGTTGAGGCTGATGATGTGGACCAAGACTCGAAGGTGATTTGGGATCAAATGGTACATGAGAAACCAGCAGGTAAGCCGCAGCCAGAGGCGTTGATTTTCAATCAAGTACAGCCGAAGAAAGTCGAAACCGATGAGGTATTATCTAAAAATATTCCACCGCTGGATTCGGGTTCGGGCGCCACTCAGCCTGAGACGGTTAAACATAATAAACCCGTTTAATTTGTTATTCCTGTTTTGGAGGTTCGAACAAGGTTTCGCTCATATCACCATGTAAAACTGCAATTTTTGTTGGCGCACCATCATCCGCAAGTTCCAAAATCCCAATACCGCTTTTATTCACTAAACGTTTGCTCGGCGCACCATTCGGTCTTCTGCCGCGCAGCGACATACGTTTTCGTTTTGTCAGTAAATTCAGTGGCGAAAAGTGGCCGTAAAACCAGCCATTGAGTTTATCGAAAATCGGTAACAACTTCTCGGGGAAGTGATTTTTAATGCCGCTGCAGGTGATTTGGTAGATGTTAGGGCTACTGCGTCTAAAACGAATACTAATGTCGTAACTAAAGGAGTAATGCACATCGCCGGAGAGGATCACAAATTCCTCTGGGGTTTTACGGTGCATAAAAATACTCAGTAGCGCGTTGGCGGCACCGGGGTGGGCCATCCAGTTTTCGGCGTCCACCAACAAAGAAGCGCCCATCAGCGTGGCTGTACGCTGCACAGCCTCAATCAGTTTGACCCCAAACATAGGGGCAGGAGAGACAATAATGACCTTCGACTGGCCGAGCAATTCTTGCTGCAAATCCATTAACGCCTCCCAATCCATTAAGCCGGAAGGTTTTGCGAGATTGGATTCACTGCGCCAGCGGCGAGTGCGGGTATCGAGCACCACAAGTTTGGGCGAGGTCGCTAAGGTGTAATGCCATTGCTCAAATTTAAGTAATTCGTCGATGAGTAGATCCTGACTTTCACTCTGTGGCTGTACAAAAAAAGCATCGAGCAGCGGGCGGATTTCATCAGCAAATTTATCGGGCGCATTGCCAAGCCCTTGGAATAAGGTATAGCCAATCAGGGCATTACCTATAATGCGTTTTGAAAATGCATGCTCGTAGGCAGCGAGTTCCCATTTGGCGGTGAGGTTCCAGTCGTCGGTGACGTCGTGGTCGTCAAACATCATGTAAACGGGAATGTGCGCCATAAAGCGCCTCACCTGCGTCAGCCCAGCTTTAAAGCCGAGCAAATGTTGCCATTCATTCTGCCAGCGGGCGTTATTGGCGGGTATTAAGCCATCAACATCCTTGGGGATATTGACTAATTCCCACAGCTCTGGCGACCAAGTAAGTAAATACAAGGCGATGATTTCATTCAGGCTGACAAGATGATTCTCAGCGATGGAGGAAGTGAAAATCGGGTGATTGCGATACCAACGCCATAGTGCGGTTTTGGCGGGATATTGAGTGTGCGGCAGCAGGTTTTTATGGCGCTGATACAAATCGGCCGGTTGATAATGCAGTGTTTCACTACTGGCTATGTTCGCCCCTTCAAATTGCTCATGCTGAAGGCCAAGCAAGTCGATGACTTGTCCTATGGCGTTTAACATGGGGCCTGCCACATCATCGATATAAACTTGATCGCCACTCATCACGATAAGAGCGGGGCGATCGTCCGCTACACCCGTGTCGATTCTCTTGGCTAAATAGGTATCTGCGGCGACGAGCGCATCGTCACTGTGGTGATGCGGATTGCGGCAAGAACCATGAAATACTTGGGTTAATTCTGGGATAAAACGCACACTTGGCGATGAGGCATCGCCATAGTTCAGCTGACTGATGTTGGCAAAAATATCCCCATGTTGGGCGGCGGATACTTGGTAATTTGTGACTCGATTCGGCGTGAGTAACTCTGGTCGCGACAGCATGATCAGATATTGATGGGCGTGCTGCCCGAGTGGCACATAGTGCACATCGGCATCCTGCAACGGAACCTCATGTTCACCTAGGCGCAACGTAAGATCAGTTAATGGCTCACGACTCACAAACCACAAGGTAAAATGTGTGGCATCGCAGTGGCGCAGCATAGGGCCTGCCAATATCAGAGGAAGTGTCGGACTCAAATTCAGCCTATTGGTGCTCAGGTTAATCTCAAGTGAGTTAACCCTAAGTAAGTTTGGTTTAAAAGAGTAAACAAGTGCGTTGAATATGAAAAGCTTTTAGAATTGTCAGTCATACACATGAGTTGAAACTGAATGGGGCAATATGGCTAAGATCATGGTAACTGGCGCGACTGGGCTACTCGGCCGAGCTGTTGTAAAACAGCTTGAATTAACGGGACATGAGGTTGTGGCCACAGGTTTTAGCCGCGCAAGTGAGCGAGTGCATAAACTCGATCTGACAGCCCCTTTGGCTGTCGAGGCATTTATCGCCCGCGAGCAACCGCAAGTCATAGTGCACTGCGCCGCCGAGCGTCGCCCCGATGTGTCGGAGCAAAATCCGCAGGCGGCATTGGCACTTAACTTAACCGCCAGCCAAGCCCTCGCTATGGCAGCTAAGGCCAATAATGCTTGGCTTATCTATATCTCCACCGACTATGTGTTCGATGGCACTCAGCCTAAGTACGCCGAAGATGCTGCCACTCATCCTGTTAATTTTTATGGTGAATCTAAGCTAAAGGGCGAAGAAATAGTGCTTAACACGAGTGCTGATTTTGCCGTGCTACGCTTGCCAATCCTTTACGGCCAAGTAGAGAAGCTGAGTGAATCTGCTGTGCTAGTGCTGGTTAACCAATTGATTGATCGTCGGGCTCAGGGTGTCGATCATTGGGCCGTGCGAAGTCCAACCTCGACCGCCGATATTGCCCAAGCCATAGACAAGATGATTGCACAGCATATTGAAGCGCCTATCGTGCAGGGGATTTATCACTTTAGCGCCGCAGAGACTATGACTAAGTATCAGATGCTGTTGACCTTAGGGGAGATTTTACAACTCAGCACGGCACACTTAACGCCTGAGTCGACACCGACGGATAATGCCAAACGGCCAAGGGACTGTAGCTTGAGTTGTGCACGTTTAGCGGCGCTCGGTATTCGCTCCGACATTGATTTCGCCACGGGTGCACGCCAAGCATTAACGCAATCGAGTGGCGCACTGGCCGCACTCGGACTCACACTGTAGGAATGGCTATGGCTAAGATCTTAGGGACCAGTCTACAGGCCGCCGACCAAGTCGCATTACTGCGAACCTTAGGATTGCTGCTGCAAATTGGCTTAACCATGTTTGCCGCCGACACCTTTGGTCTTAGCCTGCAAATGGAGCCGTTAGTGCATGTGTTAGTGCTGGAGGTGTTATACCTGTCACTCACATTAGCCTTACGTAAACCTTTGTTTGCCAAGGAGCGTGGCCTCTTTATCGCGCTCAGTTTAGACACACTATTTTGGATCTCTTGGCTGCACTTTTCCGGCGGCGCGACTAATGCGTTTATCTCGTTATTACTGCTGCCGATTGCACTTGCGGCTGTGACTTTGCCAATCTGGGCACCTTGGGCGTTGACGGCTATTTCAACCTTAGCCTACAGCTTGATGATTTTTACTGTGCCCGAATCCCCCATGCAGCACCATGGTATGGACATGAGCTCCCACTATTTAGGCATGTGGTTTAACTTTGTGATTTCAGCTTTGGTGATGACAACCAGCGTGGCGCTGATTACTAAACGTATGCGCCGCCAAGATGCGCAGTTAGCTTATATGCGTGAAGGGCAATTGCGTCAGGAACAACTCTTGGCACTAGGCACTGCATCGGCGCAGATGGCGCATCAATTGGCCACACCGCTCTCAAGCCTGAGGTTGTTACTCGATGAAGTAAAAGAAGATATGAGCGGCACTTCGATAACGGTTGTGGAGATGGAGACTGCGTTAGGCCGCTGTGAACATACGCTCGCCGAGCTGCGATTAGCGACAGAGTCGATCCGCGATCGCCGCCAGCGGCCACAAAAGATCGCTGAGCTGGTGGACAGTTTAAAGCAGAAAACCTTACTGCTCATGCCGCAGACCGAACTGAACTGGCTGTTTACCTGTGCGCCTGAGCAACTGGCAGAGCAAAGCATTCTGACTGATATGAGTCTAACACCTGCCATCATGGCTTTGATTGAAAATGCTGCCCGCGCCAGTGTCGAAACCCTAGGTGCGCCGCAGGTGGATATCAGCTTAGATATCGTGCCAAGTGAAGATCAGATCTATTTGCAGATCCGTGATTATGGCGCAGGCATAGCGCCCTCTTTATTGCCGCAATTGGGCACCTTATTAATTGATAGTCCCAAGGGCTTAGGTGTTGCGCTGCTACTCAGTCACGCCAGTCTAGAGCGTTTGGGCGCAGAATTGATTCTGGCCAATCATCCCCAAGGCGGAACTGTGGCACAAATTCGCTTTACGATTCTAAAGGACAAAGCGGCATCTTTATCGCCCAACATTCAGGCCGCTGGCGGAGTCAGATCATGAAACGTTTGTTAATCGTCGAGGATGACCTTTCTCTGGCGAGTATTTTAGGCCGACGGCTTACGCGTCACGGTTTTGAGTGCCGCCTAACCCATGATGCCAGCGATGCTCTGCTGGTGGCGCGGGAGTTTCGCCCTAGCCATATCCTGTTAGACATGAAGCTGGCCGAAGCCAATGGCTTAGGGTTAATTGTGCCGCTACGTAACCTGCTGCCTAAGGTGACCATGGTGTTGCTCACCGGCTACGCCAGTATTGCCACTGCGGTGGAAGCGATTCGCCTCGGCGCCGATAATTATTTAGCTAAACCTGTTGATACTCAAACCTTACTCGCCGCGCTGGAAATGCAAGGGCATTCCCATACCCTTCAAGAAGATGAAGTCGATGACTCGCCCCTCAATCCTAAGCGTTTGGAGTGGGAGCATATTCAGCAAGTGCTTAATGCTAACCAAGGCAATGTGTCCGCTACCGCCCGACAATTGGGAATGCATCGCCGCACCTTACAACGTAAGTTACTCAAAAAACCTGTGGGTGAAAGTGGCCATTTGAAGTAACCAAGGCAATGTGTCCGCCACCGCCCGACAATTGGGGATGCATCGCCGCACCTTACAACGTAAGTTACTCAAAAAACCTGTGGGTGAAAGTGGACATTTGAAGTAACCAAGGCAATGTGTCCGCTACCGCCCGACAATTGGGGATGCATCGCTGTACCTTACAACGTAAGTTACTCAAAAAACCTGTGGGTGAAAGTGGCCATTTGAATTAACGCTTTATTCTCGCATGCTGGTCAGTGACGCTGACTCAAGCACATGAAATAAGGATGCTGACGGGATTGAGGCTGGCTTAGTGCACCGCATTTGCGCATAAAAAATGCCACTCAAAAAAGACTGAGTGGCATTAACAAGAAACGAGAAGTTTATCGATGAGTCGGCGCTAGGATTTTACGCTAGCGCCACGATACGATTATCTTATGCGATTAAAAGTTAACGGTTTCTTCGTTTGAGCAAGGGCCGTTAGTTTCACACACTTTATAGCTGAAGCTAGTGCCAGCTAGGTCAGTGAAACGGTCAATAAACGATGAATTGCTTGAAGTACCAACCGCAACGCCGTTACGGAAGATAGTGTACTCATCAGCGTTATGGCCTTCCCATGCGAGTGCAACACGAATGCTACCGCGACGAGATTTGTTAGCGTTTTTCACTGTCATTTCTAACGCCACTTCTGGTACTTCAACCGCAAATTCTTCAGAAGTGCTTGCTGTTGCGCCATCGTTGTCAGTCACTGTCAGTGTCACTGTGTAGTTGCCTGACTGAGCATACTGATGATTTACACTTGCGCCTGAAGCAGTTGTGCCATCACCGAAACTCCAGCTCCATGCAACGACATCACCGTCGCTGTCAGTACTGGTGCTAGTGAAGCTACCGTTACCGTTGGCAAAGCTTGCAGTAAAGCCCGCTGTTGGATCTTGGTTTGGTATCTCATCGCCACCGTCATAAGCACCCACTAGGCTCACACCTGTGTAGCTGCTATAGCCACTGACCATGACCCAATAAGTTCCTGTTTGGGCTGGATCGATAGGGCAGCTTTCGGCATTACCGGCTTTGTATGGACGGCAATCATAGCTACTAGAGGTAGGAGCTTGGCCGAATTTAACATACATGTCCGCATCACCCGTGCCGCCTGACATATTAAAACTCAGGTTGGTTGCACCGCTTGCTACGTCGAGTTTGTAGTACTGTTTGCTACCTGACGCACCCGCTAAACCCGTCACTGCGACACCGTTCGCGAGTTCAGTCGCTTCTGGTGGTGGCGGTGGTGGTGGCGTTTCACAAGGTGTGATACCCACAGCGGCAAACGCAGTAACCACATCGTCAGCACTTAAGCCTAAGTCAGTCGCCGCAGATTTAACGCCACAAGCGCCTTGCCAGAACAAGCTGTCAGCCGTCCAATATAATTGGTTAGCAACCACAAATGTTTGGAATGCAGTGCGTGTATCCCAGCCCGGTAAGTTTGCGAGTGTGTAGAAGGCTTTGTTGAAGACACCTGAACTGTGGTGTACGTCGATACCATCATAGTAATCGTCGATATGGCCGATTGAGATTCCGTCTAAGGTTGGATCTGCCATGTAACGCAGTGCGCCATTGCCTTTAAAGATATCTGCGCCGACTAACCAGTCGTTCGTGCCGTGCATGTAAAATTCAGCAGCTTCACCCGCCATATCTGAGAAGGCTTCGTTCATGCCACCAGATTGAGCATCGTAAATCAGGCCTGAGTTTTGCTCAGTGAAACCATGGCTCACTTCGTGTGCCGAGACATCTAAGCTCACTAATGGATAGAAGGTCGTTGCGCCATCACCGAAGGTCATAGCACTGCCGTCCCAGAAGGCGTTTTCGTAGTTGCTGCTGTAGTGAACCCGCATGGTTAACTGGAAAGTTAACGGCGCAGTGTTGTACCACTCGCTATACATGTTGTAGATCACGTTACCGAAGTAGTGCGCATCGTTTAATGGCGAGTAAGCACCGTTGATCTCTTTAACGGTATTGCGTGGGCAAGTATAAGAGAAGGCAGTTGCGCCTGATGTGGCACCGTTTAAGTTAACGGTTTTCACGTTAGGTGAGTTCATGGTGCACGTGTCACCGCTCACTTCAACGTCTAAGTAAGAAAAATCCGTACCGTATTCGTATTGGCCAGTCTTAATGTTACCGCCTGGACCTGTACCGCTCGCGGCGTGGTTAATCCCTTCCCAACGCTTGAGCACTTCACCTGAGTGTGCGTCAATCATAGTGAATGGACGGCTTGGCTCATCGTCATATACCACAAAAGACGTCACATAAACGAGGCGAGTTTTAGCCGCATCATCAAGGTAAAGCCATAATTTAGCTTGTTTGTTTTCAGCTTTTAGGCCTGCAACAGCTTTCTCAGACTTACCACGAATCGCAATGTCTAACGCTTTGTTAGCCGTTAAAGTGGGTTTGACAAAATCAGCCGACTTTTCAATATTTTTTAATACGCGGCCAGACATGTCGCTGTAGAAGCCCATGCTCGATTGTGACGTTGCAACAGAGAAACCATAAACAGGCACGTCATGGAAATATTGTTGTAAACGTTGTTTCTGCTTGCCTTGACCTAGGTCGAGTTTTTTCTCGACTTTGAGTTGGCTACCTGCGTCTAAGTTGAACTGAGACACTAAGTTATTGCTTGAAGACGCGCTTCTGAGTGTGCCGACATCGACAACATCAGCAGCAAATGCTGATGTGCCTAACGTAGCCGACACAGCAATGAAGAGTAGCGACAGTTTTTTGTTTAGCATCATGCTTAAAATCCTTTTTCCGTTTGTCATTAACGTTGGAATGCCATACTGCTTAACTGGCTCGGGCGAGCGTTTTTTTATTGTAATTTCTACAGGGTCGTCGGCATCCCTCTGCCATGGCCGAATAGAATGAGCTGTTGCTCAGGCGGAAATTCTCAGATTTTTATTCTGTGCAAAGCGTGAATAACCGCATGACCTTAGATGTTATTTAAATGTAAAAGTGTTAACAATCGTACAAAGGAACTATCTTCAGCATTCATTTAGGTGCTTTTAAATTTGAATTAGGACTTTTGGGTAATAGCGATTTAGCCTAGTCAAATGGCGGGTTTTGTGAGTCGTAAAAAGTACTTTATTGATGAATTTTCATTGGGTTAGGTTGGAATTGTTGGCGAGGTTAAGCGGGTTGTTTCTAGGCGGGTGATTTTTGAGCGGGTGGCTTTAAGGATTAGTGGTGCTTTTGGGCATAACCCTTTTTTAAGGGCAAAGATCCATCGCTTTGCCGGATTCATTTTGAAAAATGTACTTTGCAAGAGCCATTTGAAAGATGGCCTTTGAAATATGTACGTTGCAAGAGCCCGTACGCATCGCGCGACTTGGCTTACTGTTCAGCTTATTTCACCAAGGTAACTCAGTGCCATCGTAGGCGAAAAAGCACCCTGTTTGTGCCGGAGTGGCATTGGCAATGATCGGCAGCAAGCAGTTGGCGACATACTCAGGTGTAAACAGTTTGCTTTTAGGCACACTCTGTTGAAAGGGTTGAGATAATGGCGTATCTGTGGTGCCCGGATGTAGGGATAATACTACGCAGTGTTTCATGGTTCGTTGCCACTCAATCGATAGTGTTTTGAGAAACATATTCAGCGCAGCTTTTGAGGCGCGATAGCTGTACCAGCCACCTAATCTGTTATCGGTAATGCTGCCGACTTTCGCCGATATCACGGCAAATCTTGCCGAGTCACTTTGTTTTAAGGCATGGCAGAAGTGCTTCGCCAGCATGACGCTGGGCAGGGTATTTAGCGTTAAATTGTGCTGGAAAAAGTCGATGTCCAGTGATTGTAGGCTTTTTTCTGGCCCTTTATCTTGGGTGTGTAAAATCCCGACACAGTTAATAATCCAATCTAATTCAGTGAGTTGTTCGCTCAGCTGTTTAATCTCGACCTCATTGGTCACATCTAACTGATACCATTGGATATTATTCTGCCTGTCTTGGGGAAGATGATGCCTGTAGGTGGCATGCACAGTGGCGTCGGGATATGCCTCTTGGACTTGCTTAACCATAGCTTGACCAATACCCCCACTCCCGCCGACGATAAGTACTTTCATGGCAAATTCTCCCTATCCAAATCTCTATATCAAACGTTTCATATCAAACTCTCTATATCCAAGAGTCACGCTTAGGCCCACTAATGCTAAGTACTAACAATCAGTACAAATGCTAAGCACTAACACTCAGTGCTAATGGTTCAGCTATAAACGGTTTAGATGAACAAGATTGTGTTCGGCCGTGGCTAATATGGCGTGCCTTACGGACTCGTCCATTTTGTCCCAAGTTTGGTATAGCATGCCGATCCTTGGGTTCTGCGACAATCGATCGCGGTGTTTGTCCATAAAGCGCCAATAAAAGCTATTGAACGGGCAGGCGAGTGCGCCGCTGCGCTCTTTTATCTTGTAATGACAGCCGCTGCAGTAATCACTCATTTTATTGATGTAGGAACCGCTAGCGGCGTAGGGTTTAGTACCGACAATACCGCCGTCGGCAAACAAGGCCATGCCGCGAGTGTTAGGCATTTCAACCCATTCGATGGCGTCAACATACACGCCTAAATACCACTCATCGACTTGATTTGGCTCGATTTCGGTTAATAGACAGAAATTGCCGATCACCATTAAGCGCTGAATATGATGGGCGTAGGCAAAATCTAATGATTGGGATAACGCTTGTCGCATGCAGTTCATTTTAGTGTCGCCATGCCAAAAATAATCGGGCAGCGTCCTATGGGCATTGAGCGCGTTAGTGCTGGCGTACTGCGGCATATTGGCCCAGTAAATGCCGCGAACGTATTCTCGCCAACCTAATATCTGCCGCACAAATCCTTCGACTTGGGCGATATCAATTTCAGCATCTGTTTGATAACTTTCGATGGCCGCATTGATGACTTCTAATGGACTGATTAATTTACTGTTAAGGCTGAAGGATAGCCGACTATGGTACAAGCTCCACTTGGCATGATGTTGCGCTGTCATGGCATCTTGAAAGCGGCCAAAGGAAGGCAAGCAAACCTGACAAAAATACGCTAATAATTCGAGGCTTTGCGCACGGTTTATAGGCCACAGCAATGGCCCATCAATGCGACCCATGGTTGGGATTTGGTGACCCTCAAGCCTAGCGAGAATTTCCGTCACATCGAGGCTAAACATTAATGGCTCAGGCAAGACTTTTATATCCTGAGGTTTAAGCTTTTGACGGTTGCTTGCATCAAAGTTCCATTGCCCGCCGAGTGGCTTTCCTTCTTGCATCAAGATGTTGAAGCGTTTACGCATACGGCGATAAAAGTGCTCCATCATAATGTGTTTGCCGACGGGGAACTGCGTATCGATTTCGTCAAACGGCAATATAAAGTGTTCTGTATCGACACAGTTCACCACGGCGGTGTTGAGTTTAAGCTGACTCAATTGCTCAAGCAGGCGGTATTCATCTGGCCTTTGGTATTCAAACTTGATCGCGCCAACCTGCGTCACTTGATGTTGAATGAGCCCCAGTAGATCGCTATAGCCCTGAGTGTTATTGAAGGTGTCATCAAGGGTGAGATAGAGCACTTGATGCCCTTGCGCCCGCAGCTCTTGGGCAAATTGCGCCATTGCCGCAAAGAAGGCACATATCTTTTGCACATGATGCGTCACATAAGTGTTTTCTTGGTGCAGTTCTGCAATCACATACAGTACTTGATCATCAACGCGTTTAAACCAAGAATGCTGGGCATTGAGTTGATCGCCTAAAATTAACCTGACTGTATGGAATTGCTGTAATTGCATTAAGTGGACTCGTTGAATGACAATTTTCAATTGAGGGTTACGGTTAAATGGGGGATTGGGATCAATCTGAAGGTAGCTCTACAGGGGGAAGTTTTATCGCTGTGATTTGGGATTGGTTAACTTCTTTGAACATTTAATCGGATTAAGTTATTTAAAGCAAAGTCGTGGGGCTTCACCCCACACCCGACCAAGGAGGACTGCTCGTCCTATCCTCCTTGGATTCTCCAAGACGCCCCTAGCGAAGTTACATGCATTAGTTACTGGTCTCATACTCCAATAAAAATTGCCTAACGGCTCAGATGGGACATCCTTGTCCCTCCGAGCCTGCGCCATCATCCATGATGTCGCCACGGCATTTTTATCTGCGTATTTCGACAACTTCGCAGGGGAAGGTGAACTCCTGAAGTTTCGGTGTTAGCTTCTAATCTCAAAAAATTTTGCCTGTCCTATCTTTTTCATTATTTTATAGTATGTTACTCAATTTTAATGCGTCACTTAACGCAGCAGGAGCTTAGTTTGTATGCGGGAATATGATGGGATTGAAAAGCGTTACCAAAGGCCAGATGCCGATTTAGCTAAAAGTTTGATGATTATTGAAAATTTATTGGGTTTTACGCCGCTAGAGGATAGGTTGGAATTTGATTTGTCTTTTTGGGCTGGCGGTTCAGGTGTATTCGATAAGTTGGCGGTTTCATGTTCTGTGACTCCAGAGCAAATGGTACTCGCTCAAGATAAGTTGAGACTCTATTCCCCAGAGGCAGCGATAGTACTGGATGAATGGCGTGATGATTTTATTTGGCTAGTGGAGGATGAAGACGTTTGTGCCGATGTGCTGGTTAGGTCGGCGCATTTTATTAATAAGAATAAAGCGCCATTTCAAGATGTTTGTCTTAAAACGCAGTCTATTTATTTCGCTTACATGAGTGATGTGAATGGCTGGACTGCGGTATGGGGTCAGCAAGATAGGCTCAATTATGCTTATTTCTGCCAAGGATAGCTTTTATCTGTAAGTGATTACCGACAATCGCCAGTTAAGTCTTATTTACCAGTCCGTAATCAAGGGCGTAGCTTTCAAGCTTGGCATCGAGATCATCTAGATCTTTATAAAACTCGTCATCGAGCTTATCGAGTACGCTGTACAGGTCTTGGTTATCGGTTGCGGCTAAACGACGATCTCTGTCTATTGGTACTGGCTTTTCGCCAAACACGGCCTGTTTTGCTTGGTGTAGTAAGTTTAACGAGTGGCTTGCTCCCATTTGGATAAGTCCACGTTCAGCAAAGGCGTAATGCTCACCTGAAGAGTTGTCGAAATACTGAATAAATCCACCATTATAGACTTCGCCAGATAAGCAGTTCACCGCATAGTAGTTTTGTTCCTCTGGTCTAAGCGTATAAAAACCTTGATCTTTGTTATGTACCCTTACAACAAGATCTCGCCAAAAGGCTCGAAAGGGACAGGTTTTATCGAGTTCACGCTCTTGTTGGTAGTATTCCTTCGCACGCTCGAGATTTGCACGTATGCCATTTTTGCAGGGCATGCATAAACCCTCATTTTTCTCGGCGGTACTCGGAAGGATTAAGGTTTTACATTCTTGGCAGGGGATTTTTTCCGACATGGTCTTTCCTTTGATACTCAAGTCAGTAAGAGAAGTCACAGCTTCACAAGCTACCCATTGTTAAATTCTCTGTTTCTAGAGTTTACATCCCACAATTAAGTGTCCATTTACCTAACGTACTAGTTGTACTTTATGTTCATCGCAATCAGCGGTTCGCGTGAGGCTTTTTCGGCGCGTAGGCGGGCGAGGTATTTTTCCCATAGATCCACTTGGTGGGTGGCGAGATCGTAGAGTACTTTCCACGAGAATAGGCCTGTGTCGTGGCCGTCATCGAAGACGATTTTCACTGCGTAATTACCGACGGGTTCTATGGCACTGATGTTGACGTTTTTCTTGTGGGTGACCAGCTTGGGGTTGCCGTGACCATGCACTTCGGCTGAGGGCGAGTAGACTCTGAGCATCTCGCAGCTGAGCTGATATTGCTCACCATTGTCGAAACTGATTTCTAGAATGCGCGATTTACGTTTCAGTTTAAGATCGGTGACATTGGGCGTTGCTGTGGTCATAGGTTGGCTACCAAGAAAATGCTAAGGATAGGATAACGACTCATTAAAATAACACCTGACTAATGTAACCACTCGCGGCCAAGGATACAAAGGGTAAGCGAGAGCCTTGCTCAGGCTTTTTCGTTTAAGTCACACTTTTGCATTTGAGTCGTTTACCGCCAAGTCGTTTGAGCTTGGCGGTGAACGGTTTAGTACTAGAGGATAAAGCGGCTGAGATCTTCGTCTTGGACTAAGTTGTCTAAGTGGGCGCTGACATAGTCGGCGTCGATAACAAAGGCGGAGCCCGATTTTTCCGATGCCTCGTAGGAGATATCTTCCATCAGCCTTTCCATCACAGTGTGTAAACGACGGGCGCCGATGTTTTCGGTGCGCTCGTTTACTTGCCATGCGGCTTTCGCAATGCTGTCGATACCCGATTCGCTGAATTCAACTTTCACGCCTTCTGTGCCCATCAGCGCGATATATTGCTCGGTGAGCGAGGCGTGTGGCTCGGTTAAAATGCGTTTAAAATCATTGGCTGATAATGCATCTAGCTCGACACGGATCGGTAAACGACCCTGTAATTCAGGAATTAAATCCGACGGTTTAGACATCTGGAATGCGCCAGAGGCGATAAACAGTATGTGGTCGGTTTTTACCATGCCGTGTTTTGTGGTAACAGTGCAGCCTTCGATGAGCGGCAGTAAGTCACGTTGCACGCCTTCACGGGAAACGTCTGGGCCTGAGGTTTCGCCGCGCTTACAGATTTTGTCGATTTCGTCGAGGAACACTATGCCGTGTTGCTCAACCATTTCAATGGCTTGTTCTTTTAAATCTTCTTGATTGACCAGTTTGGCGGCTTCTTCTTCGATCAATAGCTTAAAGGCTTCTTTGATCTTCATCTTGCGACGTTTTGCTGGTGCTTGGCCCATGTTTTTAAACAGACTTTGCAGCTGGTTGGTCATTTCTTCCATGCCTGGAGGCGACATGATTTCAACACCAATTTGCGGTTGGGCCACATCGATATCGATTTCTTTATCGTCTAATTGGCCTTCGCGTAGTTTTTTGCGGAAGACTTGACGGGTATTTGAGTTGGAATCGGTTTCAGTGCTTTCCCAGTCGTTTTTTGGCTTAGGCAACAGGGCATCGAGAATGCGCTCTTCGGCATTTTCTTCGGCGCGTTGGCGACATTTGCCCATTTGCTGTTCACGGGTCAGCTTGATGGCGATATCGGTCAAGTCGCGGATGATTTGCTCGACTTCCTTACCGACATAACCCACTTCTGTGTATTTAGTCGCTTCGACCTTGATAAAAGGCGCGTTCGCCAGTTTGGCTAAACGGCGGGCAATTTCAGTTTTACCAACGCCCGTTGGGCCAATCATCAGAATATTTTTTGGGGTGACTTCTTGACGGAAATCCGCGTCAAGTTGCATCCGGCGCCAGCGGTTACGCAGGGCGACAGCAACAGAACGTTTGGCCTTTTGTTGGCCAATAATGTGTGCATCCAGCTCGTGGACAATCTCACGGGGGGTCATTTCAGACATAATATTCCTCACGGGCTGTTTAGTAATTGAGTTCTTCAATCGTTTTGAATTGATTGGTGAATACGCAGATATCCGCGGCAATGGTCAGGGATTTTTCAGCGATTTCTAAGGCCGACAGCTCGGTATTTTGCAATAGCGCAAGGGCTGCCGCTTGGGCATAGTTGCCGCCTGAACCAATGGCGACTAAGTCGTGTTCTGGCTGAACGACATCACCGTTACCTGTGATGATCAGCGAGGTTTCGGCATCGGCCACGACGAGTAGGGCTTCGAGTTTGCGCAGCATACGGTCGGTACGCCAATCTTTGGCGAGCTCAACGGCCGAGCGCAATAAATGGCCTTGGTGCATTTCGAGTTTGGCCTCAAAACGCTCGAATAGGGTGAAAGCATCGGCGGTGCCGCCTGCAAAACCTGCCAGTACCTTGTTGTGATATAAGCGACGCACTTTTTTGGCGTTACCTTTCATTACGGTATTGCCTAGGGAGACTTGGCCATCGCCGGCGATGACAACTTGATTATTACGGCGTACTGATACGATAGTGGTCACAATGAATCCTCTTCTCTGGCCCGCAATGACAAATCATGCGGTGGATGATGGAGTAGATATGGGGATAGATGACAATAATTCAAGTTATAGCGAGAAAAGCCAAAGGAGTTTGCGAACTTTCGCGCTCCTTTAGCAATAATAAGCGCTTATTGGGAAAGTGTGGATCGACCTACAATAGTGCGGCCATCGAAGGGATAGTATTTAAGATCCCAGTTTTCACTGCCGAAGCTGCGATCGTCAGAGACATAGTTGAAAATGCAGTAAGCATTGGGATCGGTAATGTCGACGGCACCATACCAGTAAACAATGTCGACATTGGGAACTGTGCGCCAAGAGTATTGATCGGCAATGACAAATTCATTATTAGCCAAAAGACCTTGCCATAACTGACCACAATAATCGCCCTGCAATTTAGCACCGGCATCAGCGGTTGCAGTCTCTATTCCCAGTGGAAATCCTGTGGTGGTCGAGTCGAGTTTTCCGTCACCATAACAGGCGAGATCTTGGGTATAACCAGAGTGACCGCCCGCAAGCCAGCAACTGTGATAAAGCTTAACACCAGAGGTAAAGGCCGCAAATGCGGTTTTGGCTCTGGCATCGTGGGCATCTTGGCCTAGGTTTAAAAACCGTGGTGCTGCGACGACGGCCAAGATCCCAAGGATGATAATGACCACAACCAGCTCAATTAATGTAAAGCCCTTCGATGACTGCAAACGACTCATATTGCTCACCTATCTGTTAGAGGACAATATTCTAACGGAACTTTGATTTGCAATCAGTAAGTCATTGATAATATTTAGTTGTTTAACATTGTTGTTACATGGCTTTACAGTAAGATGGCAAGCCGCAAAATGGCAAGCCATCACTTCATCTTTCAATGCCATCTGCCGAATGTAAACGGCTTATAAAGCCGTTTTGTCTATAACACGATAGAGGGTTTGTACGTAGCCATTGTCGTACTGCTGCGTGTGAATTGGCATTAATTGAATCGCTTGAGCTAAGTCGCCAAAGAGTGGAATACCTTTACCCAGTAAAGTGGGGATGCGAGTGAGCGTGAGTTCCTGAATTAGCCCTGCCGCTAAAAAGCCTTGGATTGTTTGGCCGCCATCGATATAGAGATGCTTAAAGCCACGGGTTTTGAGTTGCTCGCTAATGCTTGCTGCATCGCCATTTAGCACTTGTACGTGCTCACTTAACGCCGATGGCACAGTTACACCGCTGCGGCTTAATACAAATACTGGGATATTCACATAGGGCCAATCACAATCGAAGGAGAGGACTTTTTCAAAGCTTTTACGTCCCATCACTATCGCATCGACAGTGTCGATAAAAGCATGGTAACCAAAATCTTCATCGGGATTAGTACTAGGATGCTGGTTTAAAAAGTCGATATCCCCATCGGGAGTGGCAATATAGCCGTCGAGGGTCGCGGCAATAAAAACGGAGGCTTTCATTCATCTTCCTTAATGCTATTTTCGAGCGTGTTTCTCTAATGATTCTTTTAGTGCCTGTTGCTGAGCGAAGCAGTCTTGTTTTGCTTTGCCCGACATATCGTTACACGTTTGACCTTTATCTGGGCCTTCTAATATGGCGGCTGCAACATAAACAGCGGCATCGGCTGCATTGCATTCTTGTTTGCTGTAGGGGGAATTTGTATCACATTTTGAATTAAGCGGCCCAACGCAGCCACTCATGCATGTCAAGGCTAAGGCGCTAAAACTGAGTAATATTAAAGGTTTGAACATTCGCTCTTCCATGATTCTTGTTATTTAAGACGGTTGGAAAGTATATAACTGCTTTGCAGGCTGAGCGAGAACTGGATCGTTCAATTTCCACTTTGGTTGTTATCTCGGAGTAAGGCATTCGCGGATGGGAGAAAAAATCCCCGAGGGCATAGTTACCCTCGGGTGGAGGTTCAAAAAGCAGTGGATTTCTTGAGCGCCTGCGGGGCACAAAGGAAGGAACCTATGGCGTGATTGTGCGGGCTGATACGATATTTAACAAAGCCAAATGCACAAACTGCGACAGCTTGTCGCAGGTAGGATGAAAACTGTGTAGTTACGGTATCTTGAATGGTCTGGGTAAAAAGGGTTTAACGGTTAAATCCTTATGCGTGGCGAGAAGGCGTCGCGGTTGTTTAGCGACTATGGGTCACTGACTTATAAGGCTGAATGTAGATTCCCTAAGTGCTGCACTAACTCTGCCATATTATTCACTTCGAGTTTTTTCATGATTTTTGCGCGGTGTACTTCAATCGTACGCAGAGATAAAAATATAGCCTCCGAGATTTGCTTATTGGTCATGCCTTGGATCACATGGGCTAACACTTGCTGTTCGCGCTCGGTCAGTTGGTCAAACTTATGTTGCAGACTTTGCTGCTCGAAGGCCGCCTGGCTTTCACGCTGTGCTTTTTCTATCGCTTGCACTAATGCCTTGCCGGACACAGGTTTTTGAAAAAAGTCGCAGGCTCCCTTACGAAAGGCGCTCAGCGCCATAGGTAAGTCGCCGTGGCCAGTGAGAAAGATGACGCCAAGCGGACTGTGGGTTTCGAGCAGTTTTTGCTGCACTTCTTGGCCGGTGATCTCCGGCATTCGGCTATCTAAAATCACGCAGCCCGCCTGCGATAATGCACAGTGCGTAAGGAAGTCGCGGCCGCTGTTGAAGGTTTGCACTTGGTAGCCAAATTGCCCGAGCATAAAACCCAGCGAATCCAGAATCGCTTCATCGTCATCGACTAAATACAGCGGCAATTTTGTAGACATGGATTTCCTTGTGGAGGCGGGAGAGCTATATCAGCTTAAGCCGCGTCTGTGTCAGGCTCAATTTTAAGCCTAGGTCTTGGGAGGTTCATCACTAAATTAGCCGATTATCTTAGGGCAGAAACCAGAGTTTGGCGGCATTTCACAGCTTGATTTTTATCTGCGAGTTAAAGTCGTTTAATAGCATATAAGACAGGGTAATAGCGGCGATGGCGACGGGCTCTTGGTGTAAAGCGGTAGTGATGGGATTATGCCTAAGTGTAATTGGGCTGAATCCGTCCTATGCCAACGAAGAGACAGAAGTGAACCATTTTAGAGTCGGAGTGTTGGCCAACCACGGCGTATTACAGGCCAAGCAGCGATGGCAACCTATGATGGATTACTTGACTGAACAAGTGCCCAATAGCCATTTTGAAGTGGTGCCCGTCGACTTTAATGGTATGCGTAGTCAGTTACTCGGCCATGATTTGCAGTTTATCGTCACCAACCCCGGGCAATATCTGCATCTAAGCAATAACTTTCCGCTGTCTTGGCTCGCGACAATGAAAAGCCGCAAGCATCAGGGCAGTACTTTTACCATAGGCGCGACCATTATTGTCCGCGCTGATAGCCCTATCCGCACCCTGCAGGATTTGCGTGGGCGCAATGTGGTCGCCAGTGATCCGCAGGCATTAGGCGGGTATCAGGCGGCTATGGGGTTGCTGCATAAAATGGGCTTTTTACCCGAACAGTTTTTTGGGCAAGTGCGCTTTCTCGGTTTCCCGTTAGAACCGCTTATTTACCAAGTGCGCGACGGCAGTGCCGACGCCGCCATTGCACCCTTTTGCACTTTAGAGGAAATGATCGCAACGGGTCTCGTTAATCAGGCCGATTATCGGGTTATCCATCCGACTAGCCCTTCAGGATATGATTGCGAGGTCAGCACTCAGTTATACCCCAACTGGTCATTCGCAGCGGCGGATACGGTTGCCCCTAAGCTGACGATGGCGATTACCCGCGCCTTATTCGATTTACCCGCCGACCATGTCGCTGCCATTACCGCCGATACCTTGGGCTGGACGGCACCGGTGAGTCAGTTGAAAGTGATTGAGTTATTCAAGGAGTTGCAACTGCAAGGTGCATCGCCGCCACTCTATCAAACTGTATATAAATGGATGGCAAAAAATAAAGAGTGGGGCGGCGCACTGTTGTTAATTTTCATTATTTCCACCATTTATCACCTGTGGCTTGAATATAAATTTCGCCAGAAAAGTGAGTTTTTAGTCAGCACTGAGCGCCAATTAAAGGACAAGGCATTGCAGCTTGAGCGGCTGCAAAGTGCGGCAATTCTGGGGGAAATTGGCGCGGGTCTTGCGCACGAACTCAATCAACCCATAGCGGCGATTACCCAATACAGCGAAGGCGCCATGCTGCAATTGGAAAGGCTTGGGCAAGATAATCCGGAACTCTATGATGTACTCGGTAAAATTAATGCGCAGTCGATTCGCGCGGGTGCGGTTGTGCACCGTATTCGCGGTTTACTCAAGCGGCGTCAGGCCAAGACTGAGCCGTTAGATATCGTGCTGGTGGTGAAGGAGGCGTTAGCTTTACTGCGGCGCGAGTTAGATCGGGCCAATGTGCAAGTGAATGTGCGAGTGCAGGGCGAGCCCTTTGAGCTGATGGGTGATAGCGTTGGCTTAAGTCAAATGTGGGTCAATCTCGTGAAAAATAGTTTAGATGCGCTAGAGGCCTGCGGCGATAATCGGGTGCGGCAATTATGGATCGATATCTATTTTCAACCGCATGAAATCAAAGTATTAGTGATTGATAATGGCGAAGGGTTACAAGGGCAGGCGAGTGAGTTAATGGCATCTTTTGCCTCAACCAAAGATGCGGGCTTAGGGCTTGGCTTAGCCATCTGTAAGGATGTGGTTACCCGCCATCACGGCAGCATTCAAATTGAAAACTGTCAGCAATCCACGCAAGCTTTACTACCTTGGCAACAGGGCTGTGTGGTGACTGTGGTCTTACCTAAGGGGTAATGTGCTTAGCTTCACTTAGCTGCAGATCAATTGTATTAGGGCAGTGGATAGTTTTGGGAAAACTGGCTGAGCTTTTCTACTAAAAACTCTATGGTGCGACGGATCTTATGGCTGGGATAATCGGTTTGTAGGTATACCAATTGCAGTGGGATAGGCGGGGCTATTTTATCGGCTAGCACTAGGTTGAGTCTGCCTTCGGTCACATCTTGCGCCACATCGAGCCAACTCTTATAGGCAATCCCACGACTTGAGAGTGCCCAGTCGCGGATCACTGCGCCATCGTTACAGAAACGTTTACCCCTGACTTCGATTTCAACTGGCGCGCCGTTATGGCTGAATTTCCATTTCTGCCACGGCTCACCGCCGCGATTTAAAATCAGCACAGCATGTTGGCTGAGTTCATTTAGTGTGCTTGGTGTGCCGTGTTGTGCCAAATAAGCGGGTGAGGCGACCAGTACTCTTGGGGTCATGGCTAGCTGACGCCTTTTCAGATTTGAGTCGTCAAGCTGGCCATAGCGCAAAGCCAAATGGATATTTTGGTCTATTAAGTCTGTCATATGATCGCCAAAATACAGCTGCACTGTCAGTTCTGGGGCGCTGTCCATCAATTCATCGAGCCAAGCACGGATCTGGCTGCGACCAATATCCGAAGGCAAGGCGAGGCGTACTTCGCCCTTAAGCTCACCCCTGTGTTCGGCTAAATTGGCGCTGGCGGTTTCGAGAATCGCCAGTGCGGGTTTCGCAGAATCGAGAAAAATCCGCCCTTCTTCTGTGAGCTGTAAGCGCCGCGTCGAGCGAGCAAATAGCTGACATCCTAGCTTTTTCTCTAATCTTTGCAGCGCGGCACTTGCCGCTGCCGGCGTCATGCCTATTTCTTTACTGGCTGCCGAGAGACTCTCTAAGGCTGCGATACGCAGCGCTAATTGCAGATCGTTTAAATGATACATATCAAATTATTTTTGAAAATGATTTTAATAATAGCCTGATTATCAATATAGATTAACTAATGCACAATTGCACCACTGATGTTTCATCTTAATTTCTGGTTCGGAGTGTGTATGAGTTTATTCATGTCTTACAAATTAGCGTCACTGGCGCTAAACAATCGCATTGTGATGGCCCCTATGACTCGGGCGCGTACCATGCAGCCAGGCAATATTCCTAATGACCTGATGGCGCAATATTATGCCCAGCGTGCCTCGGCGGGGTTAATCATCACAGAAGCGACACAAATCTCCGATGACAGCCAAGGCTATTCATTTACGCCGGGCGTGTATACCGCGGAGCAAATTGAGGGTTGGAAAAAAGTCACAGCGGCAGTGCATCAGGCTGGTGGTAAAATCTTTAATCAAATTTGGCATGTTGGCCGGGTATCACACCCGATTTTTCAGCAGGGTAATGCCCCGATTGCGCCATCGGCCATTGCGCCCGTTGGCACTAAAGTATGGATTGTGGATGAAGCCCATCCTGAAGGACAAATGGTGGATTGCCCAGAACCTAGGGCTATGGTGCAAGCGGATATCGACCGCGTTGTGGCCGATTTTGCACAGGCGGCAGTGAATGCGGTTGCGGCGGGTTTTGATGGCATCGAAATTCACGGCGGCAATGGTTATCTGATTGACCAGTTTTTACGCACCAATTCAAACCACAGAACCGATACCTACGGCGGTTCTCAGGAAAATCGCATTCGTTTTTTACTCGAAATTGTCCAAGCCGTGAGTGCGAAAATTGGTGCCAATAAAGTCGGGGTTCGCCTCGCCCCTTACGTGACGTTTAAAGATATGGCGTGTCCTGAAATTGTAGACACTATTCTGTTAGCGGCTAAGCATTTATCGGCATTGGGCGTGGCCTATTTACATCTTTCAGAGGCGGATTGGGATGATGCGCCCAAGGTGCCAGAATCCTTTAGAGTCGAGCTGCGCAGAGTCTTTAAGGACAGCATTATTGTTGCGGGTCGCTATGATGTGGCGCGTGCCAATGAAGTGATTGATAACGGTTATGCGGACTTAGTTGCCTTCGGTCGACCTTTTATTGCGAATCCTGATTTGCCTTACCGTTTAATGCATCAATTGCCTTTATCTGCATTCGACAAAGGGCCCTTGTTTGGCGGCAGTGCGGCGGGTTATACCGATTATCCTACACACAACGAAGCATTGAGAGCCGTCATCCGTTCGGATGACGATGAGGTGGCATAATGGATAGGGTTAACCGTTTATCTGTGCAGCGATATCCCGCATGGCTCAGTCTAAGCTTATGGTTTTCAGGCGTTATTGGTATCGTAATTGTGGGTTTTAGCTTAGCCAGTCTGAGCATGGATGCGTTAGCCGCTCAAGGGGCAACAACACAGGATAGTGCTAAAGTGCGAGCGGCGTTAGTGCCAAAAGTGGCGGCAATGGAAACAATTTCTGATGAATCACCGCAGGTACAAGCTATCGCCCGCGCCGCTTTGTTATATGCCAGTTTTTGGCACACGGGCGATGCAAGTTTTGCCCACGGCGCATTGGCGACTGGGTTTATCGACCGTACTCTGCCCGCTGGCCGCGCACAGGGAATCACGGGGCCACTCGAAGCCTCAAAGGCATTTAGGGCAGCGGTCCCCGATCTCTCTGTTTCAGTTGAGCATTTGCTAATAGTTGGCGATCGTGCAGTGGTGCGGCTGCGTTTTAATGGCCGTTTTACTGGTGTCTTTGGTGAGCAACAAGGCCAGGGGCAGAAAATCGATTTTCGTGCTGTTGACATGTATAGAGTACGGGATGGTTTCATCACAGATAACTGGCACCTCGAAGATTATCAAACGCTATTTTCTCAATTAGCTGCAGGGACTCAATCATGAATCAACGTCGACGATTTTTAATGGCAGGTGGCGCCATCGCTGCTGGGTTCGGCCTAAGCCAAACGGCGCTTGCTATTGGTTTACCCTCATTAGATACCTTAGAAAATGACTCCAAAAGTTCAGGTGGCAGTGGTATGAACAAAATATTTTGGCCAAGTGGTGAGCAGTTAGTGATTTCAATCTCAATGCAGTTTGAAGCAGGTGCTCAAGATAAAAATGCCGAAGGGCCGTTTCCGCCGATGGAAAAGGGCTATCCAGATACCATCACCCCGACTTGGTACGACTACGGTATGAACGAAGGCATTCCAAGGCTGCTGCGTCTGTGGCGTAAGCACAATATCAAGGTGACTTCTCACATGGTTGGGCGCGCCGCTGAGCTACATCCTCAACTTGCCAAACAAGTTGCAGATGAGGGGCATGAGATTTCGGGCCACGGACAAACATGGACGCCACAATACAGCATGTCGCCAGCAGAGGAACGCGCCTCCTATGTGGCGAGTATTGAGACGCTGCAAAGGATCACAGGTCAGCGCCCCTTAGGTTTTAATGCCTTTTGGATGCGCCACAGCACTCAAACCCTCAATATTTTGCAGGACTTAGGTTTTATTTATCACATCGATGACCTATCGCGGGACGAGCCTTCAATTATCCCTGTAGGAAATAAGCCCTTTGCAGTTGTGCCTTACACTTTACGTAACAATGATATCGGCCGTTTTGGTGGCAATACTGCTATGACTGCCGCGGCCTTTTTGCAGGAACTAAAGGATGAGTTCGATATGCTCTATCAAGAAGGTTCGACGCAGCGACGGATGATGTCGATCAGTGTGCATGACCGTATTGGTGGCGCTCCTGGATTGGTGACCGCTTTAGATAAGTTTATTCAGTACGCTAAAGGTCACACTAACGTAGGCTTTATGCGTAAAGATGCCATTGCTAAATGGGCGCTGGCGCAAAAGGACACACCGACCAATCCTGCAAGAACCTTTTAGCCTGCTATAACTCTTGCTCTCGTTGATGGCAGTTGGAAGAGGTTTGAATGGTTAACAAAAAGCGCGTTGTTTAACGCGCTGTTTGATTTTGGGAACCTTATTACTGCGGGTCGGAAGCGATTAACGCGTGGCGAACATGGCCCAAGTGCGGCGACCTTGCTCCAGAATGATCCCCACGGCAAGTCCCGCAGCGGCGTTGATGGCAAGGCAAGTCACAGCGGTTGATAAAATCACAAAGATACAGAAGGGCTTACCATCGATTAAGCGTTTTGACCAGGCGAGTTGCAGCCCCGCCGTGGTGAGTAAGCTGCCGAGAATAGCCATAGGGATAAGGCTTAACAGCCAAGCGATATTGGTGCCCCAGCATAGGGCTATCACTACGCACGTACTGCCAAAAATTAACGGCGCCAGATAAGTGCGGGCACCAAAATGGTATTGCACTGCTAATCCGCCTGCGCCGTGGCACATGGCCGAGGCGCCAAAGGGCGCGAGCAGCAAGTTGGCAAGCCCTGAGCTTATGGCGAAGTTTTTGGGCGTGAGTTTGGCGGCATCTTCGGGGAACTTCTCCTGTGCCATTACAGAGGTGGCAATCACCGCATTGGTTAAGGTTAATGCCAGTTGTGGTAGCACTAATAAAATGGCGGCGGAAGTCCACTCAATAGAGGTCGGCCAAGCTAACTGAAATGGCGCTGTCATGGCTTGGATATCAAAGTTAGTGGCTAGATTAGTTTGTGTATTGGCCTGCCAAATCATCCCTGCCGCTATGACTAAGGGCATGGCAAGATAACGCAGCGGTAAAAACTTACTGATAAATAACAGGATAAAAGCGCCCACCCCAAGCAGCCAAAACTCACTCATCATCTTAGCGCCCATCCACATGAGTTGCAGACCAATCGCTAATTGAATGCCGACACTCACAGCTTGGGATAACTGTTTGGCTAACCAAGTAATGGCGCCGCTAAAGGCCAATATTAGCAGGATTACGCCCATCAACATGGCACTGGCTTGGAGCATTCCTGGCGTTAAGCCTTGGGCTATGACGAGGGCCGCAATGACTTTCATCGGTTGTATGGGAATGGGGCGGCGATAAAACAGCGCGCTTAGAATGGCGAATAGACCAAACCCCAAAAATATCCCTTGGGGCGAAAATTGATTGAGGGCAATCAGCCCTAATACTAAAGGCAAAAAAGTACCTAAGTCGGCGAAGGCGCCACTGGTTTCACCGAGTAAACGATTGATAGGTTGAGTGATGAGATTTGTTGGGGTTTTGCCCGGGATCATAAAGGTTGCCGCAATTGAACATATACTCACTAGGCAAAATAAATGCCAGATTTTTAAGGGTTTAAGGGGGCTGTAGGGAGCAATTTTCTGTATTATTTTTAAGCGGGTAGACATTTTGGCTACCCACCGCATGTTGCCTTGGCCTAAATGTCAGTTATAGGCTTTTAACCCAATAGACCATAGGTAACTCCCTATGGTCTATTGCGGATAAGTTATGGTCAGCTAAAGGATTGAGTGAAACGTAGTCACTTCCTCCTGATTACATTTGGTTGTGCATGTCGTTGAGTGCTGAATGTAATAGGTCATCGTCATTCGGATTCGTGTGAAGTTCTGTTACATCAAATAGGTCGAAATGACGATCTTTATGTTGCTCCTTTTCATTATCTAATAATGGGTTTTCAAAATGGTTCACCTCAGGGATAGCGTGCATCGGTGCATCAATATCATTGAAGTGATTGCTTGAGGATAGCGTAGGCAATAATTCCACTGGCACAGAAGGAGATAGGCTCACTGTCGTTGGGCTAAGTCCTAACATTTGCAGGTAGTGATCAACCGGTGAAGCTTGGGCTGCAAAGTGTGCATCCGTTGTCGTGAGAGGAGTGCCATGACTAGAAGATAACGACAGCTCGCTGAGGTTCCCTATATCTCCCTTGGCGGTATTCGAAGGGAGAGGCTGGTCGTTATTACCTGTTATGGCATCCGTCACGGTAAGCTCGCCTTTAGCCACGATCGCGCCAGCTGCTATAACGTGATTGTCCTCGACCACACTGCCACTGTCGGCTCCTGCGATCACTGCACCATCATTCTGGTCGTGGATAGTAATTGACACCTCATGCGCCTTGCCGTCTTCGCTATGCACGGTGATGGTGTCAACCAGGGTCTGGCCATCGCCCAGCTGCTGCACTTCGGGACGGCTGTTGTCGAGTTGGTAAATCCAGTCGCCGTTGACGTCGATGCTGAAGCGGCCGTAGTGGGTGGCGGTGTCGGTCTGCGGCTTCATCACCGATTGGCCGGCGTCGGCGTCCTGCACCTCGATGAAACCGGAAATCTGCTGGCCGTTGTCCTCCAGCACATGGGCGCTGTCGAACTCAAGCGGCGCAATGGCCGGCGGCATGAAGCCGGAACCCTGCACGGCAGCGCCACCGCTGGCGGCCGCCACGTCATGCATGACCGGCGTCAGGTGAACCGCGCTTTCTTCCGGGTGAAGCACAAAATCCGTATACGGATAGCGGCCCGAGAGCATTCCGGGGTTGCCATTGTTATAGGCGTAGACACCCACTTCACTGGCTTTTGCGTCGGTGAACACCACCTGATACCCGGCGCCCTTGGCGTGCCAGGCGATCATTTCGCTGATCGGGACTTCGGTCAGGGTGCCGCCATGGGGACCAAAGGCCTTCGCGACACTGCCATCGGGCGAAATGAAGGAAATGCCCGCGTTCTTGATGATGACCAGGGCCCGCTCGAACGGGTACGTGTCGGCACCTTGGAGCATCATGCTGGCGAGGTACTTGAAATTCGGATGGCTCATCCATTCAAACGCATGGCCGATCTGGCTGTAGGCATCGTCCGATTGCGTCGGGCCGCCATGGGGCACAAAAGCCGGGGCATCGTCCTGGCCCTGGATGGTCACGGTGATGGTCTGCGCCGTGCCATCGGCGCTGTGCACGGTGAAGGTGTCGGTCAGGTGCTCGCCGGTCTTGAGCTGCTGGATCGCCGCTAGCTTGTTGTCGGCTTCGTACAGCCAGTAGCCATTCTGATCAATGGTGTAGTGGCCGTACTTGGCGACCACCGCGTTTTGCGGAACAAACTGGGCCTGGCCCGCATCCGGGTCGACGATGCTGAGCTGGCCAAAGTGCTCGAGATTGCCCTGCGAATTGACCTGCTGATCTTCCGTCACCGTGACGGCGGTGTCGCCGCCGATCAGCGCCGCATGGCTGACGGGTACCCCGCTGAGATACAGGGTGAGGTCCGCTGCGCTGGCGGTCTGGTGATTACCGCCTTCTTCCGCACGAGCGGTCACCTGGATGCTGACATCGCCCTGGAAGTCATGCGGCGCCCGCAGGGCCAGCGCATCCTGGTCCCAGCCTGTGGTCTCGATCACCTGCCCGGCTGTAGCGACCGTGGCGCTGTGGCTGCCATCGGTCAGCGTGAAGCCAACCGGGAGGCCATGGATGGCGTAGCTCAGCGTCTCGCTGCCATCGGTATCCGCCAGCTGGTAGCCGAGATAGGGCTTGAGCAGGATGTCGTGATCGCCCAGCGTCAGGTGGTCGGGGGTACCGATCTGGATGTTGTCGAACAGGGCACGCGCCTCGCCCTGCCCCGTGGCGCGGAACTCCAGGCGCGAATTGCCGCCGGTGGCCACCAGATCGTAGGCATGGTGCTGCATGGCGTAGGTGCCGGCAGTCGGGCTGATGGTGTCGACCACCTTGCCTTCCCACAAGACCTCGACCGGCGTCATTGCAAAGCCTGGGCGGGCCGAGAGATCAAAGCCCACATGCACCGTCTGACCGGCCTGGGTGGCCAGGTCGCGGTAGATGTTGCTGCTCCAGCTCGCGGTCAGGCTGAGGATCTGGTTGTTGCCGCTGCCGCCGTAGAGCCGCTCCTGGCCAATTTCCACACCGCTGGCTTCAGAGCTGTGCCAACCCAGCGGGGTTGGGTCGGACAGCTTCCAGCCGCCCGCCCCCACATCGACGTTGTTGAAGTCGGTGGTGATCGAGAGCCCGCCCCGGACCGGCGCATCCGCTACCGGCGTGATGTCCAGCGTGGCAAAGGCATCGCGGCTCACCGTCCCGTCGCTGACGCTGAACTTCAGGTCCACATCCTGGCCGCTGAAGTTGGCGGCCGGGGTGAAGGTGTAACCGTGCGTGGCGTCGCCGGTGAAGCTACCGTGCGTGCTGGTCAGCGAGCCGGCCACGATGTGCAGGCTGCTGCCGTCGTCCGCATCGCTGGCGCCCACCGCCTGCAGCAGCTCGGCTTCGGTGAACACGCGCGGTGCGTCTTCATTGATGGCGCCCAGATCGGCAGCCGTAGCCGCCGTGCCGTCGGTCACCAGCGGGCCGTCATTGCTGCCCTTGACGGTAATCGTCAGGTTCTGCGTGCTGGTGGCACCCGCGCTGTCGGTCACGGTGACAGGAATGACCACATCCTGCGTCTGGCCCGCAGCCAGATGCTGGTAGCTGGCATGGCCGGGGTCGAAGCTGTAGCTGCCATCGGCATTTAATGTGAAGCCATCGACCGCGTTAGCCAGGCTGAAAGTTTGCGTGTCGCCAGCATCGGGGTCGGTGGCGACCATGTGGCCGGTGAGTCGGGTGCCGTCTTCGGTCACGGCCTGCGTCTGTGCAGCCAGCACCGGCGCGTCATTGACCGGCGTGATGCTGAGCGGCAGCGTGCTGCTGATCGGCTGGCTGCCGCCGGTGACCGTCAGCGTGAGCGCTAGCTGGTCGGCCGAGACATTGGCGACGGGCGTGAAGGTCCAGCTGCCATCGGCGTTGTGCGTGACATGGCCGAAGGCCGGGTCCACCTGCACATCGCTGAGGCTCAGATGCTCGCCTGCGGCCGGGACTACGCCAGCCAGCTGCAGCAGCTCGTGTTCGCTGAAGCTGCGGGGCGTGTCTTCCGCCGTGGACAGGCGCTCGAAGCTCAGCGGCAGCGGCAGTTCGGCCGAGGTGACGGTCTGGTGCGTGGCGCTTTCTTCGGTGCGTGCGCTGATTTTCAGGTCGATCAGGCCTTCGAAATCCTTGGGCGCCTCTACGGTCACGGCATCCATCTGCCAGCCTGCCGTGTCGATCACCTGCCCGGCCGTCGTGACGGTGACACTGTGGCTGCCATCGCTGAGCGTGAAGCCCACCGGCAGACCATTGATCAGGTAGCTGATGGTTTCGCTGCCGTCGGTGTCGGCCAGGTGGAAGGCCTGACCCACATCCAGATGCAGCGCATGGTTCACAAGCGCCACCTGGGGCGGCGGACTGATCTGAAGGTTGTCGAATAAGGCCCGCGCATCGCCCTGGCCGCTGGGCCGCAGCTCCAGGCGCGAGTCAGGTCCCGTGGCCGTCAGGACATACTCATGCCGCTGCATGTCGTAGGCCTGGTTGCCCGGCGTCAGGGTGTCGATGACCTTGCCCTCGAACAAGACCTCGATGGTCGCCGCAGGCCGTCCCGGGCGCCCGGTCAGGTCAAAGCTGAAGACTAGGGTCTGCCCGGCCTGGGTGTTCAGGGTGCGGTAGAAATTCATGGGCGACGAGGCCAGGCCCGACAGCTCCAGCAGACTGTGGCTGTCGGCGCCGCCGTAACGGGTGGCCGTGCCGATGTACACCCCCTCATGGTGGTCGGTATGCCAGCCTACCTGGGTCGGATCAAGGTAAGCCCAGCCGGCGCTGCCGGGATTCTGGCTACTGATGTCGGGATGGATGGACAGCATGCCCGCGACCGGCGCGTCGGTCACGGCAGTGATCTGCAGCGGCAAGGCGACCTGCTGCGGCTGCGCGCCGCCAGCCACGGTGAGGTTCAGCGCCACCTGGTCCGCCGACACATTGGCCGCCGGGGTGAAGGTCCAGCTGCCATCGGCGTTGTGCGTGATCTGGCCAAAGGCCGGGTCCACTTGCACATCGCTGAGGCTCAGGTGCTGACCCGGGGCCGGTACCGCGCCGGCCAACTGCAGCAGCTCGCGTTCGCTGAAGCTGCGCGGCGTGTCTTCCGCCGTGGACAAGCGCTCGAAGCTCAGCGGCAGCAAGAGCTCGGCCGAGGTGGCGATTTGGTGGGTGGCGCCTTCTTCGGCGCTGGCGCTGACTTTCAGTGCCAGCTGGCCTTCAAAATCGGCAGGCGATTGCAGCACGAGGGCATCCAGCTGCCAGCCCTTGAGGTCGATCTGCTGCCCCGCCGTGGTCGCAGTGACGCTGTGGCTACCGTCGCTGAGGGTGAAGCCGACCGGCAAGTCCTTGATCAAGTAGCTCAGCGTCTCGCTGCCGTCGGTGTCGGCCAGCTGGAAGCTCTGGCCCAGATCCAGATGCAGCGCATGGTTCACCAGCGCCACCTGGGGCGGCGTTGTGCTGAGCTGCAGGTTGTCGATCAACGCGCGGGCATCACCGGAGCCAGTGGCGCGCAGTTCCAGGCGCGAATTGGCGCCGGTGGCCACCAGGTCATATTCATGGTGCGCCATCGCGTAGCCGCTGGCGGGCGTGATGGTGTCGATGACCTTGCCTTCCCACAGCACCTGCAGCGGCGCGATGGCAACGCCAGCGCGCGCCGAGAGGTCAAACCCGAAATGAACGACCTCGCCGGCCGAGATGGACAGGTCACGGTAGAGATTGGCGTCACTGCTGGCACTCAGGCTGACGATCTGGTTGCTGGTGCTGCTGCCGCCATAGAGTTTGTCCTGACCCAGCTCGACACCCTGGGCATGGTCGGTGTGCCAGCCCATGCCGGATGGGTCGACCATGGCCCAACCGGCGGAGCCCACCGCCTGGTGGTTGAAGTCCGTGAGCTCGGTCTGCCCCCCCGCACTGAGTGGCGTGTCCACCACCGGCGTGATACTCAGCGCCAGCGAGGCCGTGAGCGGCTGGGCGCCACCGGTAACGGTGAGGGTGATGGGCACCTGATCGGCCGACACATTGGTCGCCGGGGTGAAGGTCCAGCTGCCATCGCCGTTGTGGGTGAAGTGGCCGAAGGCCGCATCCACCTGCACATCGCTGAGGCCGTAGGAGACCCCGGCTGCGGCATGCAGGCCGGCGAAGGACAGCAGTTGCGCCTCGCTGAAGTGGCGCGGGGTGTCCTCGATCACCACCGGGGAATCGAAGCTCAGTGCCTGCGGCACAAAGGCAGTGAGAGCACCTTGCTGGTGATTCGCACCCTCTTCGGAGCGCGCCGCGACCTGGAAGCCCACGACGCCTTCGAATCCGGTGGGTGCCATCAGATGCAGCTGGTCCGGCGCCCAGCCTTGCGTGTCGATCACCTGATCCGCCTTGGTGACGGTGACACTGTGACTGCCATCGCGCAGCGTGAAGCCGACCGGTAGACCCTTGATGACGTAACTGAGCGTTTCGCTGCCGTCCGTATCCATCAGGTGGAACTGCGTGAACGTGTCCAGGCCGCCCAGAGAAACGGGTTGAGTGGACACCACGGGCAGCGGCTCCCGCATACGAAGCTGTGTGTAATCCACGTTCACATGCGCAAATTGGCCTGCGCCATCATGCGTGCGCAGTTGCAGATAGCCCTGATCGCTGTCGGCCAAGAACCTGAAGCTGTGCTCCGCACCCCACCCCCCTTCCGGGGTGTAGCTGGAAACGACTTGCCCGTTCCAGACCACATCAAGCTTGATGTTGCCGCTGGAATAGGCACTCAGGGTCAGCTCATAAATTTGACCTGGCTTGGTGGCGAAATGGGTGCCGACCGTTGCATCGTCCGTGCCCCTCATCACGAGCCGCGTGTTGGCCCCACCATTGGCCCGTTCCAGGTGCAGATCTCCCCCTTCGTTATTCCAGCCCTGCACCGTCGCCGGCATCCTCTCAAAGCTTGTGTGCGCTTGGAAATCGACCGAAGAAACAAGGGTCTTGGCCTGCCCTGACTCCGGCAACTCGCTCACGCGGAGTGTGTCGGCCACCGGCGTGATGTCGAGCTGGCCATGCGCTTCGCGGCTGACTGTGCCATCGCTGACGCTGAACTGCAGGTCCACATCCTGGCCGCTGTAGTTGGCCGCCGGGGTGAAGGTGTAGCCGTGCGCGGCATCGCCGGTGAAGGTGCCATGCGCCGACGTCAGCGAACCCGCCACGATATGCAGCTGGGCGCCGTCATCCACATCGCTGGCGCCCACCGCCTGCAGCAGCTCGGCTTCGGTGAACACGCGCGGTGCGTCTTCATTGATGGCGCCCAAATCCGCTGCCGTGGCCGCCGTGCCGTGGGTCACCAGTGGGCCGTCGTTGCTGCCGGTGAGGGTGATCGTGAGATTCTGGGTGCTGATCGCGCCAGCGCTGTCGGTCACAGTGATCGGGATGATCACATCCTGCGTCTGGCCAGCGGCCAGATGCTGGTAAGCCGCATTGCTCGGATCAAAGCTGTAGCTGCCGTCGGCGTTGAGCGTGAAGCCGTCCGCCGTGGCCGTGGTGCTGAAGGCCAGGGTGTTGCCGACATCCGGGTCGGAGGCCAGCACATGGCCGTTGAACACGGCCGCGTCCTCGGTCACGGCCTGGGTCTGTGCCGCCATGACCGGCGCGTCATTCACCGGCGTGATGCTCAGTTGCAGCGAACTGCTGATGGGCTGCGCGCCGCCGCTCACCGTCAGCGTGAACGGCACCTGGTCGGCATTGACGTTGGCCGCCGGGGTGAAGGTCCAGCTGCCGTCGGCGTTGTGGCTGAACTGGCCGAAGGCCGCATCCACTTGCACATCACTGAGGCTCAGGTGCTCGCCCGCTCCCGGCACCACGCCGGCCAGCGCCAGCAGCTTGCTCTCGCTGAGGGTCAGGGGGGTGTCTTCGGCCGTGGCGAGCGGCTGGAAGCTCAGGCGCACCGGCAGTGCCGCGGAACTGGCGGTCTGCTGGTTACCGGCCTCTTCGCTGCGACCGGTGACGCTGAGCTCCAGCGTGCCGGCAAAGTCCTTGGGCGCTTGTACAGCCAGCGCGTCCTGGTTCCAGCCCTTCGTATCGATCACCTGATCGGCGGCCGTGACCGTGATGCTGTGGCTGCCATCCGTCAGGGTGAAGCCCACCGGCAAGCCCTTGATGAGATAGCTCAGCGTTTCGCTGCCGTCTGTGTCGGCCAGATGCAGATTGGTGGGCAAGTGGAGCTGAAGCTCGCTGTTGACCAGGGCCTCGCGGTCCAGATGGGGCGTGTCGCCGATCTCCAGCTTGTCGAAGATGGCGCGCATGTCGCTCTGATCGCCAACCACACGCAGCTCCAGCCTGGAATGCTCGCCGGTGGCTGTCAGCTGATAGTCGTGACGCTGCAGGCTGAAATCCGAACCCGATGGCGTGAAGCTGTCGATGACCTTGCCTTCCCACAAGACTTCCACCAGGGGCACGGCCCAGCCGCTGCGCGGCGAGACATCGAAACTGAATTTCAGCTCCTGGCCGGGCACCGTGTCGAGCACGCGGTAGAAGTTGGCCGAGCTGTCCTTGCCAGCCCCGGAGGAAATCATTTCCAGCGCGCGGTCACCACCGCTGCCACCGAACACATCCTGCCGCGCCACTTCCGAGCCCTGGGGCGCATCGGTGTGCCAGCCCAGGGGTGTGGGGTCAGCGAACTGGCCGTGCAACAGGGTGCTGTCGAAGTCGGTCTGGTGGGCGAGCGAATGGGTCTCGCCGGTGTATTCGAAGACCGGGACATCGGCCACCGGACGGATGTCCAGCCGGGCAAAGGTCGCCTGGTTGACACCACCGTCGCTGACGCTGAACTGCACATCGACCTGCTGGCCGCTGAAGTTGGCGGAGGGCGTGAAGGTGAAGCCGTGGGCGGCATCACCCGTAAAAGTGCCGTGGGTGGAACTCAGCGAACCCGCCACGATGTGCAGGTCGTTGCCATCGTCAACGTCGCTGGCACCGACCGCACGCAGCAGCTCGGCCTCGGTGAACAGGCGCGGCGCGTCCTCGTCCACGGCGCCAAGATCGCCCGCCTTCGCTGCGCTGTTGGCCACCACCTGCAGGCCGTCGTTGGTGCCGGTGAGGGTGAAGGTGAGGTTCTGTGTACCGGTCGCCCCGGCGTGATCTGTCACCGTGATCGGGATGACCACATCCTGAGTCTGCCCTGCCGCCAGATGCTGGTAGCTGGCATGCGAGGGGTCGAAGCTGTAGCTGCCGTCGGCATTGAGTGTGAATCCGTCAACGGGGTGGGCCAGGCTGAAGCTCTGCGTGTCACCGACATCCACATCGGTGGCGACCATATGACCGGTGATAGGGCTGCCGTCTTCGGTCCCCGTCTGGCTTTGTGCCGCCAGCACCGGCGCGTCATTGACCGGCGCGATGCTGAGCTGCAGCGGGCGGCTGAGCGGCTGGCTGCCGCCGGCGATGGTCAGCGTGAACGGTACATCGTCGGCATTGACGTTGGAGGCCGGGGTGAAGGTCCAGCTGCCATTCGCGTTGTGGCTGAACTGGCCGAAGGCCTGGTCTACCTGCATATCGGCCAGCGTCATGGCCTGTCCGGCAGGCGCATGAACACCGGCCAGCTGCAGCAGCTTGGATTCAGTGAACACCTGGGGCGTGTCCTCGTACACCCGCAGTTGCTCGAAGCTCAACCGCATGGACAGCTCGGGTGAACTGGCGGTCTGCTGCGTGCCGCTCTCTTCGGCTACCCCGCTGACTTGCAGATTCACCTGGCCCTGGAAATCCTGTGGTGCCTTCACCACCAGCGCCGCCTGATCCCATCCCTTGGTCTCAATGGCCTGACCGGCCGTGGTGACGGTGATGCTGTGGGTGCCGTCGGTCAGGGTGAAGCCCTGCGGCAGGCCCTTGACCACGTAACTGAGGGTCTCGCTGCCGTCAGTATCGGCCAGGTGAAACTGTGCGCCGAGATCCAGATACGCATCGCCATTGACCGGGCTGAAGCGCGCCGCCACCGGAGAGACGCCGACGTCCAGGTTATCGAAGATAGCGCGCATATCGCTCTGCGCGCCCACCACGCGAATCTCCAGACGGGGCTGGCCAGCAGTGGCGAGTAAATCGTAGTCATGGTGCTGCAAGCCGAAGCCCGTGCCCGAGGGCGTGAAGCTGTCGATGACTTTGCCTTCCCACACCACTTCGACCAGCGGTACCGCCCAACTATTGCGCGGTGACACGTCAAAGCCGAAACGCACCATCTGGCCCGACGCGACGTCCAGCACGCGGTAGAGATTGGGCGAGTTGACCGCGCCGGCGCCCTCGGAGATCAGTTCCAGCGCATGGTCACCGCCGCTGCCGCCGAACACGTCCTGCCGCGCCACTTCCGAGCCCTGGGGCCCATCCGTGTGCCAGCCCAGGGGTGTGGGATCGGCGAACTGGCCGTGCAACAGGGTGCTGTCAAAGTCGGTATGGATGGCCGTCAGCTGGCCATCGGCCGGCAGGTCGAGCAGCGGCGTGTCGGCCACCGGCGTGATGTCCAGATGCAGGGTGCTGCTGATCGGCTGCGCACCACCGTGTACGGTGAGGGTCAGCGGCACCTGATGGGCCGAGACGTTGGCCTCCGGCGTGAACGTCCAGCTGCCATCGGCGTTGTGGCTGAAATGGCCGAAGGCCGGGTTCACCTGCACGTCATCCAGCGTCAGGACCTCTCCCAAACCCGCACGGATACCGGCCAGTTGCAGCAAGCGGGATGCAGAGAAGGTCTGGGGCGTATCTTCAACGGCCGTCAGCCGATCGAAGCTCAAGCGCAGCGACTGCTGGTCAGACGTCGCCGTCTGGTGGTTGGCGGTCTCCTCGGCACGGGCGCTGACCTGGATCTCGAGCTGCCCCTGGTAGTCCTGAGGCGCACGCAAAGCCAACGCATCCTGGCTCCACCCCTTAGTGTCGACCACCTGGCCGACACTGGCGATGGTCACGCTGTGCGTGCCGTCCGTGAGCGTGAAGCCTGGCGGCAAGCCCTTGATCAGGTAGCTCAGGGTCTCGCTGCCGTCGGTGTCGGCCAGCTGAAATGCCTGGCCCATATCCAGGTGCAGGGCCTGGTTGACCTCGCCCACCTGGGTGGGCAGGCCGATTTGGATGTTGTCGATGATGGCCCGCTTGTCTGCATCATCGCCCACCACGCGGAACTCGATGCGCGACTGCGGGCCAGTGGCCTGCAGGTCGTACTCGTGATGATGCATCTCGTAACCGGCGGTGCCCGGCGTGAACGCGTCGATGACCTTGCCTTCCCACAGCACCTCGATGCGGGCGACATCCCAGTTCTCGCGGCGCGAGGCATCGAAGCTGACGTGGAGCAATTGCCCGGTCTGCGTGTCGAGCTCGCGGTAGATGTTCGGCGAGTTGATGCTGGCGCCCTTGGACACCAATTCCAGCACCTGGTTTTTGCCCGTCCCGCCAAACACGTCTTCCGTGGTTTGCTCCACGCCGAACGTGGAATCGGTCTTCCAGCCCAGCAACGCGGGGTCGGCGAATTGCCCCGACAGTTGCACATCATCGAAAGTGGTCGACACCAGCGGACCCACGGGCTTGTCCGCCACCGGCGTGATATCCAGCTGCCCATGCGCTTCGCGGCTGACCGTGCCATCGCTCACGCTGAACTGCAGGTCCACATCCTGGCCGCTGAAATTGGCCGCCGGGGTGAAGGTGTAGCCGTGGGCAGCATCGCCGGTGAAGGTGCCGTGGGCACTGGTAAGCGATCCGTCAACGATGTGCAGGCTGCTGCCGTCATCCACATCGCTGGCGCCCACCGCCTGCAACAGCTCGGCCTCGGTGAACACGCGCGGTGCGTCTTCATTGATCGCGCCCAGGTCGGCGGCTGTCGCGACCGTACCGTGGGTGACCAGCGGGCCATCGTTGCTGCCGGTGAGGGTGATGGTCAGGTTCTGGGTGCTGGTCGCGCCAGCGCTGTCGGTCACCGTGATCGGGATGACCACATCCTGCGTCTGGCCAGCGGCCAGATGCTGGTACGCCGCATTGCTCGGATCAAAGCTGTAGCTGCCATCGGCGTTGAGCGTAAATCCATCGACCGCGTTGGCGAGGCTGAAGGCCTGCGTGTCGCCGCTATCGACATCGGTGGCGACCATATGGCCTGTGAGCTGCGTGCCGTCTTCCGTGACGGTCTGGCTCTGTGCCGCCAACACCGGCGCATCGTTCGTGCCCTGCAGCGTGACCGTGATCGTGTGGGTCGTGCCGTCGGCACTGGCCACGGTCAGCGTGTCGGTCAGGCTTTCGCCCGCCTTGAGTTGCTGGATGGCCGTCTGCGCGTTGTCGGCGCTGTAGGTCCAGGCGCCAGACGCATCGACGCTGAAATGCCCGTAGCCGGCGCTGCCGGCCACATCCGTTTGGGCAGTGAAATGCGTTTCGCCGGTATCGATATCGCTGATCGTGAGCTGGCCGCTCGCCTGCAGGTGGCCGGTGGTGACGGCCGCGTCCTCAGTGACCGTTCCCACATCCACGGCGCCGATCACGGCGCCGTCGTTGGCGCCCGTGACGGTAATCGTGAGATTCTGGGTGCTCGTCGCGCCCGCGCTGTCGGTCACCGTGATCGGGATGACGACAGCTTGCGTCTGCCCCGCAGTCAGATGTTGGTAGCTGGCATGGCTGGGGTCGAAGCTGTAGCTGCCGTCAGTGTTCAGCGTGAAGCCGTCGACTGCCTGCGCGACGCTGAAAGCTTTGGTATCGCCCGCGTCTACGTCAGTGGCGACCATATGGCCTGTGAGCTGCGTGCCGTCTTCGGTCACGGCCTGCGTCTGTGCTTGCAGTACCGGAACGTCGTTCGTGCCCTGGAGGGTGACCGTGATCGTGTGGGTCGTGCCGTCGGCACTTTGCACCGTCAGGCTGTCCGTCAGGCTGTCGCCTGTCTTGAGTTGCTGGATTGCGTTTTGCGTATTGTCGGCGGTGTAGGTCCAGGCGCCGGTCGCATCCACGCTAAAGTGGCCGAGGCCGCTACTGCCGGCCGCATCGGTCTGTGCCGTGAAGTGATCTTGCCCGGCATCCGGGTCGGTGACCGTGAGCTGGCCACTGGCCGCCAGCTTGCCCGTGCTGTCGATCGCATCTTCGTTCAATGTTGCCGCATCGACGCCGGCAATGACGGCGCCATCGTTCGCCCCCATCACCATGACGCGCACCACGGTACTGGCCGTGGCGCCGCTGCTGTCAGTGGCGGTGATCTGGAACACATCCTCGCCACGCTGACCGGCCGACAGTGCGTTCGTGTCGGCGTCCGCATTGTCGAGCTGGTAAGTCCAACTGCCCGATGCAGCATCGAAATCCAGATGCCCGTAAGTGCCCTGGCCCTGGCCACTCACCGACCAGCTCAAGGTATCGCCGGCATCCAGGTCGTGGCTGTGCAAAAGACCCGTGATGGTGGACGTCGCCGAATCTTCGCTGACGAAGCGCGCCGAGGCACGGGTGGCGCCGATCACCGGAACATCATTGCTGCCGTTGATGGTGACATTGATGGTGTGCGTGGTGCCGTCAGGGCTGTGTACCGTGAAGCTGTCGGTTAGCTGTTCCCCGGCCTTGAGGGCTTGAATCGCCGGATTGTCGTTGTCGGCCGCATAGGTCCAGTGGCCACTCGCACCGAGCACAAAACCGCCATAACCCTGCGCGCTCGCACCGAATTGCGCGGTAAACACGGCTTCGCCGGTATCGACATCGCTGATCGACAGGAGCCCGGACGCGGTGATTTTTCCGACGGTATTGACAGCGACATCTTCCGTCAGACTGCCGCTGTCGGTGCCGGTGATCACGGCGCCGTCATTACTGCCGGTGACGGTGATGGTGAGGTTTTGCGTGCTGGTGGCGCCGGCGTGATCGGTGACCGTGATCGGGATGAGCACATCCTGCGTCTGGCCTGCCGCCAGGTGCTGGTAGCTGGTATGGCTGGGGTCGAAGCTGTAGCTGCCGTCGGCGTTCAAGGTAAAACCGTCAACGGCATTGGCGATGCTGAAGGTTTGCGTGTCGCCGGCGTCCACATCGGTTGCAAGCATGTGGCCAGTGAGCTGGCTGCCGTCTTCGGTCACGGCCTGGGTCTGTGCCGCTAGCACCGGGGCGTCGTTCGTGCCCTGCAGCGTGACGGTGATCGTGTGAGTGGTGCCGTCGGCGCTCTGCACCGTCAGCGTGTCGGTCAGCGATTCGCCGGCCTTCAGCTGCTGGATGGCCGTTTGGGTGTTGTCCGCGCTGTAGGTCCAGGCCCCTGCTGTGTCGACGCTGAAGTGCCCGTAGCTACCGCTGCCAGCCACATCCGTTTGCGCCGTGAAGTGCGCTTCGCCGGTATCGGCGTCGCTGATCGTGAGCTGGCCGCTGGCCTGCAGATGGCCGGTGGTGACGGCGGCATCCTCAGTGACCGTTCCCAGATCCACACCGCCGATCACCGCGCCGTCTGCGGCGCCGGTGACTGTGATGGTGAGATTTTGCGTGCTGGTCGCGCCCGCGCTGTCGGTCACCGTGATCGCAATCACCACGTCTTGCGTCTGACCGGCGGCCAGATGCTGGTAGCCCGCATGGCTCGGATCGAATTGATAACTGCCATCGGCGTTGAGCGTGAAGCCGTCAACGGCGTTGGCGATGCTGAAAGTTTGCGTGTCGCCGGCGTCCACATCGGTCGCGGCCATGTGACCGCTGAGCAAGCTGCCGTCTTCGGTGACGGCCTGGCTCTGTGCCGCTAGCACCGGGGCGTCGTTCGTGCCCTGCAACGTGACGGTCACGGTATGCGTCGTGCCGTCCGTGGTGCTGACGGTGAAGGTGTCGGTAAGTGTTTCACCGGCCTTCAGTTGCTGGATCGCTGCCTGCGTGTTGTCGGCGCTATAGGTCCAGGTGCCCGATGGGCCGAGCACGAAGCTGCCATAGCCGTTCGCCCCGGTGCCGTGCTGGACGGCAAACGTCGCTTCCCCGGTATCGACATCGGTGACACCCAGCTTGCCGCCGCAGCTCAGGATATGCGTGGCACTGACCTGCTGATCTTCGATCACCGTGCCGGTGTCGGTGCCGCTGATGACGGCGCCGTCATTACTACCGGTGACTGTGATCGTCAGGTTTTGCGTGCTGGTTGCACCAGCACTGTCGGTGACTGTGATTGGAATGATCACGTCTTGTGTTTGACCCGCAGCGAGGTGTTGATAGCTCGCATGGCTAGGATCAAATTGATAACTGCCATCAGCATTCAGTGTGAAGCCATCAACAGCAGTGGTGGTGCTGAAGGTTTGCGTGTCGCCGGCATCCACATCGGTGGCGACCATATGGCCGCTGAGCTGGGTGCCGTCTTCGGTGACGGCTTGGATCTGGGCGCTGAGCACTGGCGCATCGTTCGTGCCCATGATCGTGACGGTGACGGTGTGGGTGGTGCCGTCGGTGTGGGTGATGGTGACCGTGTCTGTGGCCGTTTCACCAGCCTTGAGTGACTGAGTGCCGACGCGGCTGTTGTCTAGTGTGTAGGTCCAGGCGCCGCTGGCATCCATCGCAAAATTGCCCAGCGTGGTGCGCTGCTGCAAGGGCACGAATTCCGCGCTTTCGCCGGTTGCCACCAGATGCCCGCCGGTGACCGCCGACACGTCTTCCTTCACCACGCCAACATCCACGCCGCCAATGACGACGTTATCGCGTTGCCCCTGGATGGTGACCGTGATGCTGTGGCTGCTGCCGTCGGCGCTGTGCACCGTGAAGCTGTCGGTGGCGGTATCGGTGCTTTTGAGCGCCTGGACTTCGGGCTTGCTGTTGTCCAGTTGATACTGCCAGTGTCCGTCTTCGCCGAGTGTCAGACTGCCGTAACTGCCTGCTGTGGCGGTCTGGGCTATGAAGTGAGCCTGGCCGTCGTCCGTGTCGCTGATTTGCAGCTGTCCGCTGGCGGACAGGGTCTGGTCTTCGACGACCCGACCAATATCTGTGCCGCTGATGCGGGCTGCATCATTAGTGCCGGTCAGCCTGATCGTCAGATTCTGCGTGGCCGTCGCGCCTGAGCCGTCGGTCACCGTGATCGGGATGACCACGTCTTGCGTCTGACCGGCGGCCAGATGCTGGTAGCCCGCATGGCTCGGATCGAATTGATAGCTGCCGTCTGCATTCAGCGTGAAGCCATCGACGGCGTGGGCGATGCTGAAGGTTTGCGTGTCGCCGGAATCCACATCGGTGGCGACCATATGGCCGCTCAGCTGTGTGCCGTCTTCGGTGACCGCTTGGGTTTGTGCCGCCAGCACTGGCGCATCGTTTGTGCCCTGGATCGTCACGGTCAGCGTGTGGGTCGTGCCGTCCGTGCTGCTGACGGTGAAGGTGTCGGTAAGTGTTTCACCGGCCTTCAGTTGCTGGATCGCTGCCTGCGTGTTGTCGGCGCTATAGGTCCAGGTGCCCGATGGGCCGAGCACGAAGTTGCCATAGCCGTTCGCTCCGGTGCCGTGCTGAACGGCAAACGTCGCTTCCCCGGTATCGACATCGGTGACAGCCAGCTTGCCGCCGCAGCTCAGGATATGCGTGGCACTGACCTGCTGATCTTCGATCACCGTGCCGGTGTCGGTGCCGCTGATGACGGCGCCGTCATTACTACCGGTGACTGTGATCGTCAGGTTTTGCGTGCTGGTTGCACCAGCACTGTCGGTGACTGTGATTGGAATGATCACGTCTTGTGTTTGACCCGCAGCGAGGTGTTGATAGCTCGCATGGCTAGGATCAAATTTATAACTGCCATCAGCATTCAGTGTGAAGCCATCAACAGCAGTGGTGGTGCTGAAGGTTTTCGTGTCCCCGGCGTCCACATCGGTGGCCGCCATATGACCCGTGAGCTGGGTGCCGTCTTCGCTGATGACTTGGGTCTGGGCGCTCAGTACGGGTGCATCGTTCGTCCCCATGATCGTGACGGTGACGGTGTGGGTGGTGCCGTCGGTGTGGGTGATGGTGACGGAGTCGGTCGCCGTCTCGCCGTTCTTGAGCGCATCAGTGCCGGCGCGGCTGTTGTCCAGCGTGTAGGTCCAGGCGCCGCTGGCATCCATCGCAAAATTGCCAAGCGGGGTGCGCTGCTGCAAGGGCACGAACTCGGCGCTTTCGCCTGTGGCCACCAAATTGCCGCCAGTGACCGCCGACACGTCTTCCTTGACCACGCCCACATCCACACCGCCGATCACGACGCTGTCGCGCTGGCCCTGGATGGTGACGGTGATACTGTGGCTGCTGCCATCGGCGCTGTGCACCGTGAAGGTGTCGGTGGCGGTCTCGGTGCTCATGAGCGCCTGAACCTCGGGCTTGCTGTTGTCCAGCTGGTACTGCCACTGCCCGTCTTCGCCGAGCGTCAGACTGCCGTAGCTGCCGGCCGTGGCCGTCTGGGCGACGAAGTGCGCCTGGCCGTCGTCTGCGTCGGCAATCGTGAGCTGGCCGCTGACGGCTTGGGTGTTGTCCTCGGCGGTGCTGCCCGTGTTCACGCCGGCGATCGTCGGGCCGTCGTTCGTACCGGTAATTGTGATCGTCAGGTTCTGCGTACTGGTGGCGCCCGTGCCATCCGTTACCGTGATCGGAACGACCACGTCCTGCGTCTGGCCCATCGCCAGATGCTGATAGCTCGCGTGGCTGGGGTCGAAGCTGTAGCTGCCGTCGGCATTCAGTGTGAAGCCGTCGACGGCATTGGCGAGGCTGAACGTCTGCGTGTCGCCAGCATCGACATCAGTTGCAAGCATGTGGCCAGTGAGCTCGCTGCCGTCTTCGGTGACGGCCTGTGTTTGCGCCTGAAGCACGGGTGCATCGTTCGTGCCCTGCAGCGTGACCGTGATCGTGTG
>NZ_JAUOEQ010000026.1:0-65325 GCF_031931965.1 Shewanella sp. SP2S2-6
CGGCAGGTGAAATTCATCCTGCCGCCCTAATCCTTGATGACTTTATTTCTAGCCTCTAGATGACTTCTCTATATCTTTTATATTGCTAGTAATTTCGAGGCTAATCGCTTCGAAAAGCATTGCGAACCCTAAAGCCGTCTTGCCTCGATCACGCTATCGACCTGGGTCAGTTTCGATAACACCCGCGATAAACCATCGAGGTTATAAAGCTCCAGTTCCAACTCAATCGCGGCTGTCTGGTTTTTAGTATCCGATGACGAGCTCATGGCCAGTACATTGGACTTTTCGGCAGCTAGCACTGAGGTTAAGTCACGTAATAAACCGCTGCGATCGTGGGCTAATACCCGCAGACGCATGCGATAACCGCCGGAGTAATTTTCGCCCCAGACCACATCGACACCGCGCTCTGGGTGAACCCGCATTAACTCTTTAACTTGTTCACAATCAGCGCGATGCACAGAAATGCCACGGCCTTTAGTAATAAAACCTAAGATTTCATCACCGGGAACTGGCTGACAACAACGGGCGATATGGTTAAGCAAGTTACCCACACCGTTGACTTCAACCTGACCACGGCCACTGGAGGTCGGCTTATGCTGGCCTTTCTTAACTAATTCTTCGACGGCATCTTCTTCTGACACTTCGTCGAGTCGCAGACGACTCTGAATATGGTTAACCACTTGATGCAGACGCACATCACCGCCGCCAATCGCCGCCAGTAAGTCATCCATGCTCGCCATATTAAAGCGCTCGACCGCGATGGCCGCGTCTTTAATTTTAAGGCTCACCCGCGCGAGTTCGGATTCAAGCATTTCTTTGCCGGCGACAATATTCTTGTCTCTGTCCTGCTGCTTAAACCAATGCTGGATTTTCGAACGTGCCCGCGAGGTGCGGATATAACCTAAGTTAGGGTTAAGCCAGTCACGCTTGGGGTTGGGCTGTTTCGAGGTAATTATTTCGATTCGCTCGCCCGTTTCAACCTGATAGGTGAACGGCACAATACGGCCATCGACCTTAGCACCAATACATTTATGTCCCACTTGGGAGTGAATGTAATAGGCAAAGTCGAGCACGGTTGAGCCCAGTGGCAAGTCGACGACTTCACCGCTTGGGGTGAACACATAGACTCTGTCTTCAAACACTTGGCTGCGCACTTCTTCGACCAAGTTGCCACTTTCGACCACGTCTTCCTGCCATTGCAGAATTTTACGTAGCCAGTTAATTTTTTCTTCGTAGCCGCTTTGCTTACCGGAATGATTATTACCTTCTTTGTATTTCCAATGCGCAGCCACACCCAGCTCTGCATCTTCATGCATATCTTGGGTACGAATTTGAATTTCAACGGTTTTGCCCTCAGGCCCCACCACTACGGTATGAATCGATTGATAACCGTTAGGTTTAGGGTTAGCGACATAGTCGTCAAATTCCCGCGGAATATGGTGCCAAAGCGTATGCACAACACCTAATGCACCATAACAATCCTGCAAACGCTCAGTCACGATACGCACGGCGCGCACGTCAAACAACTCATCAAATTTGAGGTGCTTGCCCTTCATCTTGCGCCAGATACTGTAGATATGTTTCGGCCGGCCGTAGACCTTAGCGCGAATTTGATCTTCATCTAATCTTTGTTGCAATTGACTAACAAACTTGTCGATAAAGACTTCACGGTCCAGTCGTTTGCCATCTAATTGCTTAGCGATGTCTTTGTAGGTATCAGGATGCAAGTAGCGAAAAGAAATATCTTCCAGCTCCCACTTTAGTTGACCAATACCCAAACGGTTGGCCAGCGGCGCGTAAATATCGGCAATTTCACGGGCCAGTAGTACGCGAGTTTCTTCATCGGCATTTTTCACCGCCCGCAGCAAACACACACGCTCGGCCAGTTTGATCACCACAGCGCGCACATCTTCAACCATAGCCAATAACATACGGCGGATATTGTCGATTTGCGGCTCGGTGGAGCGACTATTGGGATTGATTTTTAAGGCGCCAATCGCATTCATGGTCACAACGCTCGCCACTAAACGCGCCAGCGGCTCACCAAATTTTTCTTTGATGGCTTCTTCGGTCAGTAACCCAGCATCGAATACCACAAACAGAATCGCCGCTTGCAGGGTTTCAATGTCCATGTTCAGCGGTGCGAGGATTTCAATCATCTCTCGAGCACGTTCGAGCAGTTCTCTCTTCGCCGCAGGACTCTTGGCGGGTAAGGCGTCAATCTGCCCTATCAAGGAGAGCAGCATCTGCGCTTCATCGGCATGACCGACATAGCGAGCCACCCAATCTTCTAACTGAAAATCGGGATCATTAAAGTGCGCTTCGCGAACAGAGACCATCTAATTTATTTCCTTATCCGTGCTCAGAGAGAAAGTGGGCACCACTTCAGCTCTCCTATCTTCAGCATTGGCGCGAACTTGTCAAACCCAACCGACGTAATAATCACATTTTTTACGTTATTCAAACGCTTTGCTTACTTTGCCAGCGCAAATTACTTGGTTAATTCAAACAGTGCCATGGCTTCGATATGGTGTGTTTGTGGGAACATGTCGATAAGTCCCAACTGCTGTAAGCGGTAACCGCGCTCTAACAGTACAGCGCTATCGCGAGCCAAGCTCGCAGGATTACACGAAACATACACGACTTTGCGTGGCTTCATTTTCTTCAACCATTGCAAGCTTTCAAACGCACCCGCACGGGCAGGATCGAGCAGTAATTTATCAATTTTACCCATCCAAGGCTCAAGGGATAAATCCGCGCTTAAGTCGCCATGGTAAAAGGTCAGTTTATCAAGATTGTTGGCTTTAGCGTTCACCCGAGCCTGAATCACCATTTCGGCAACCCCTTCGACGCCAATCACATCCGCGCCCATTTTCGCTAAGGGCAAACTGAAATTCCCCATGCCGCAGAACAAATCTAAAATGCGCTCACCTGGCGCGGGTGCTAGCCAATCCATCGCTTGAGCGACCATGGCCTTGTTAATCTGCCCGTTCACTTGCACAAAGTTACCGGGTGTAAAGCTTAAACTCACCGCACCCGACTCAGCTTTGTCATCTAACAGCTGATAAACCGGTAACACTAACTCGGCACCAACGCCTTGGAATTGGCCTTCGTTGTCCTGCAAACAAATATGGATCTGATGCTGCTCGGCAAAGGCTGACAACTTAGCCAGATCTTTATCGTTTAGCGCCTTAGTGATACGCAGCACGGCGAAATGACCATTATCGGCTGCAATTAACTCAAGATGGCCTAAGCTCGCTTTAGCCGACAATTGGTTCAACAACTTAGCAAAGGGGACGATCAAGTCAGATAACGGCTTAGCTAACACCTGACACTGGCTGATAGGCACTACATTGCTGCTACTGGCAGCACGAAAACCTAAGCTTAAGTGCTTGGTATTTTTATCAAATAAGGTCGCAAGACGGGCGCGGCGACGATAATGCCAACCTTCACCCGTTAATGCGGGCGATAACGCGCCGCCTTCGGCGCCGGCAAACTTAGCCATAATATCCAGCAGCGCCGCTTCTTTATGCTCACGCTGGCCCGATAATGACATATGCTGTAAGTCGCAGCCGCCACAGGTGTGATAATGTGGACACTCGGGCTCGACGCGCTCAGAGCTAGGTGTATCGACTTTAATTAACTTGGCGCGGGCATAATTTTTCTTTTGCTCGGTGAGCTGTACAGTAACGGTTTCATCGGGCAGTGCGCCGGGGATAAACACGACTTTACCTTGATGTTGTGCTATACCTGCCCCTAAGTGATCGAGCTGATTGACACTCAGCGATAACTTAGCCGACAACTGTTTGGAACTATTTGGTTTTGCTTTAAAAAATTGCGCCATTTCGGCCTCTAAATCAATAAAATACTGGCAAAGACCGCCCTCTTTCTGGCAGTCTTATAAAATTATCTTAGTCTCTGTTACAGGAAACACCGCCGCTGCTATGAACCCAGTCAACAACATGACCAAATACAGCCTACGTTCTTGGGTTCTTGTACTGGCGCTCGCGCCAACAATCTTGGTCGGTATCCTTCTGGGCAGCTACTTTACCATAAACCGTTTTTATGAGCTCGAAGATACGCTCGTCGAACAGGGCAGCAATATTATCGAGCCGCTGTCGATTGCCAGTGAAATCGGTTTAGTGGCCAATGATCGCGAGGCGACCAAACGCTTACTCGCCGCGGCGCAGCTCAACAAATCCACCTTAGTGAAATCCATCGCGATTTTCGACGCCAATAATCAACTCTTTGTGACCTCGCACTACCACAAAGACTTTGAAATTATGCGCTACAAAGAAGCGCTTAACACACTGCATAAAACCGAAATTGAGCATGTGGGCGACAGCCTGATTTTACGGACACCGATTTTCTCCACCGGCCCCAGCGCCGCTCCCGCCAATTACGATATCCAAACCGACGATGGTCAGCTATTAGGTTATATCTCCATCATCATCAATAAAGAACGCGCCTTGCTCGAGCAACATAGAGCCGCGGTCGCCGCCTTTATTATCGTGTTGATCGGGGTGCAATTGAACTTGCTGTTCACTTTCCGGCTGGTGAAAAACGTCACTCAGCCCATTACTGAAATGGTGCGCGTCGTTGCTAAAATCCGTGAAGGTAAATTGGACGCCCGCTTAGATGGCAACTTGATTGGTGAGCTCGACTTACTCAAACGCGGTATCAATGCCATGGCGGGGTCGTTGTCGGAATACCATGATGAGATGCAGCAAAATATCGACCAAGCGACTTCGGATCTGCGGGAAACCTTAGAACAGATTGAAATCCAAAACGTCGAGTTAGATTTAGCGAAAAAACGCGCCCTAGAAGCCAGCCGGATTAAATCAGAATTCTTAGCCAACATGTCCCACGAGTTACGTACGCCGCTTAATGGGGTTATTGGTTTTGCGCGGCAATTGGTGAAAACCCCCTTACATTCGAGCCAAGTGGATTACATCAAAACCATTGAGCGTAGCGCCACTAACCTGCTGGGTATCATCAACGATATTCTCGATTTTTCTAAACTCGAAGCCGGTAAAATGGTGTTGGAAAACATGCCCTTCGGTCTAAGGGAAACCATAGGCGATACCATCACGCTAATCTCGGGCAGCGCTCAGGCCAAAGGCCTAGAACTCGTCGTCGATATAGCTCCTAACGTACCCGACAATGTGAATGGCGATGCCATGCGCGTGTGCCAAATCATCAATAACTTGGTCGGTAACGCGATTAAATTCACCGACTCTGGCAGCGTGATGGTCAAAATCGAACTGCAAAGCCAGTCGGAAGAACAAGTAGTACTGCGTTGCGATGTGGTCGATACCGGTATTGGTATCGATGAAAGCCAGCAGGACTTTTTATTCCAAGCCTTTGGCCAAGCCGATTCGTCGATTTCCCGCCGCTTTGGTGGCACAGGCTTAGGTTTAGTGATCACTAAGCGTTTAGTGAATCAAATGGGCGGCCAAATCGGTTTTACCTCATCTCCAGAGAAAGGCTCAAACTTCTGGTTCAGTTTGCCGCTCGGGTTAGGTCAGTTCCAAATCGGTGACTCACTGCCACTCGAAAAACTCAAAGACAAAACCATACTGTTTTATGAGCCTCGAGTGCTGACTCATGCTGTCTTGAGCCGCCAATTGAATCAATGGGATACCAAAGTGACTCACCATCAGCACATCCCAAGCTTGCTGACCACACTCAACACGGCCGAAGCGCCATACGACTATGTTCTATTGAGTTGCCATGGGTTTAGCGATGCAGGACAACTGGTAAGCACACTTAACTTGGCGAAGACCAAAACCGATTGCCTTGTGGTGCTATACGATTGCCAAGAACAAGACGCCTTAACCCAGTTTATCCGCCCGAATGCCGATGTGGTGTTGTCTCTGCCCGTGAGTGAGCACCAGCTTGCCCGCAACTTACTCTATCCACCGATGGAGTACGACATCATAGCCCCAGTGACCATAGCCACGCCGGCGGCGCGCCAATCATTAACTGTACTGGCGGTGGATGATAACTTTGCCAACTTAAAGCTAATCGACACCTTGCTCAGCGAGTTAGTGACCACGGTAGTTGCGGTCAACAGTGGCGATGAAGCGGTTAAACAGGCGAAGACTCGCACCTTCGATTTGATTTTTATGGATATTCAGATGCCAGGCACAGATGGTATCAGCGCCACTAAGCAAATTCGCCAAGGCTCGATGAACCGTAACACGCCAATTATTGCCGTGACGGCCCATGCGATTGCTGAAGAACGCGAGCTGATTTTAGGCAGTGGCATGGATGGATATTTACCGAAACCTATTGATGAAGCGGCGCTCAAAGACGTTATCCATCGCTGGATCACTCGGCCTAAATTCACCCATTTTGACCTGCATACGCTGAACTGGGATTTATGCTTAACCCAAGCTAATCACAAGGCAGACCTCGCCTTAGATATGCTGAGAATGTTGCTCGACTCCTTGCCACAAACCGTTTCGACGATTCAGACCGCGCTGAGTCAAAACGATCATCCCGTCATGCTCAGTACAATCCATAAACTACATGGTGCGAGCTGCTACTGCGGCGTGCCTACAACCCAAAGACTATGCCAAGAAATTGAATCGGCGCTAAAACGTGAAACAGCGGTCGAAGATCTCGAACCCGAAATACTAGAGTTACTTGATGAGTTAACTAAGGTAGAATCTGCGGCAAATCAAGTGATATCACAGCTATCAGCGGAAATAACAGATGACCAAAAAAACGGGCTTCTTTAAACGTCTTAAGGCGTTAACACTGCCACAAAAACAACTCTTCGCCACTGCACTTTGCCAACGCATGTTGCCCAACTATCAACTATTTTCCGAAGTCTGTGAGTTTGGTGACCCTGCTGTATTGAGCACTGCATTAGAGCTACTGTGGCAATCCCTGTACGATCCTAAGCTTAAATTCAATATCGATGTGCATTTGCAACGTCTTGAAGATAACACCCCAGAACCCGCTGATTTTGAAGCTTATGGCGTCTATCCAGCCATGGATGCTGTGGTGGCCATATCAACCTTATTGGGTGCGATTCAAGGCAAGATTGAAGAAGATATAGTCAATATCAGCAAACTGTCATCGAGCACTGTGGCTAACTATATCGAAGCCATCAGCGATGTCGATTTAGTCGATGAAGCATTAGATGATTTCGTTTTTGCCCATGAAGTTATGGAAGAAGAAAAAGAGTTACAAAATTCTCTGCTGGAAATTATCGAAGAAAATCCCAAGATCACTGCGGAACTGGTTAAAGGTTTACGCAAAGACATTATCGAAGCTGGCGTATCAAATATCGGCATCAGCGTCGCTTAATTGATGGGTGCTTGGGGCAACTCAAGCACCCTTATTCTTCCTAAACAGTACGTCTAAACAATGTTTCTAAACAATATGTCTAAACAATGTTTCTAAACAATGTTTCTAAACAATAAGCCTCTAGTCTCGACTGCAATCACGTTCAAGCAAGCCCAAAACGAGTAAGACCAAAGCTAGCAAGTTCCATCAGCCAATATTGAGTTATTCCAATGAGAAAGATTGTTTATCAAGGATTTGTCTTAACCAATAGCGAAGGACGAACCGACAGTTGGAAACTGACCATCAAAGATCAACAGCGTATCGGTTCTTTATTCGAACTGCGGCGTTTAGTGGGATACTTCTTAGAACTCGGCATATTACCCGCGACACGCTCCAGCCTGCAAGACGCGAAACAAACGCAAAATACCATGAGCAAAAACACGGTAAAACCTAAAAGACGTTAAGCATTCGTTCCCCTCGTTAAATCAACGCATAGAGAATAACTCCGGCGCCTTTGACTGCATAAACTCAATAAAGACTCTGACCTTTAGCGGCTGCTGGCTGCGCTGATGATATAAAATCGAAATCCGCCTCTGCTCGCCAATCCATTCTGGCAATAACACTTTAAGTTTCCCTTCTTTAATCTGCTGTTTTACAAATAGTTCAGGACCATACAAGATCCCGCCATGGCCTAAGGTCGCCTGAATCGCACCGTGTAAGTCAGTGAGGGTGAGCTTAGTCGGACCATTAAAATAGAAAGACTCACCACTCGGATGCTTTAAATGCCAATTGAACAGCGGCCAGACTTTTATCAATTGATGGGCTTCGAGATCGTCGGGATGCTCAAGTTTAGGTGCCTGAGCCAAATATTCTGGCGTGGCAAACAGGCAATAATCCAGCTCGCCTAAGGTACTCGACACCCACGAAGAATCAGGCTGAGCCCCGCCGACAATCGCCACATCTATGCCCTTGTCGATCAAATCCACTAACTCATTGCTCTGGGAAATGTGCAAACGGATATCGGGATACAGACGGCCAAATTCATTCAATGCTTGAATAAACACGATGGAAATAATCGAAATCGGCGCGGCGATGCGCAGGGTACCCTCGGGTTTATCGCTGCCCGCACCACTCAGTTCATCAAATTGGGCAACCACACTCTGGTAGCGTTGGAAGAGTGCCAGCCCTTCCTCTGTCAATCGTAACTTGCGGGTGCTGCGCATAAAGAGCTGTTTATCGAGCTTCTCTTCCAACTTAGCTAACTTGCGGCTCACTGTGGCAATGGGCATATCAAGCTCCTTCGCCGCCTGCGAAAAACTGCCCGCATTGACTAAATGCACAAAAAGATAGACAAGTTGTAGTTCAGCGCCTAAATCATCACTCATTGCATATCCTAATTCTGTTCTAGCAGCCCACTTTAGGCACTATATAAAGTCATCAACAATCACAGCGTACGCTAAGTCATTGTGTTTTAAACATCAATTAATCCACTTATACGACCATAGCGCAATAGCCTTAGACTGAAATGATATGTTATTTTGTGGCGAGTTTTACTGCGCTGGCGCTAGTTCTGGCTCTAAAGTGACATAAAAAAGGCAAGCGCCCCAAAGTCATAGCGATAGCAGAAATGACAGTAATGGCTGAGTTTATTCAAATTTAATCGTAAGGATGAGTGAGGGAAATGACCATTTTAACCCCTCTGTTTGCCGTCTTCGGGATCATGTTGCTCGGTACACTAGTGCAAAAACTAAAACTCTTGCCCGTCGATACGGCTCAAGTGCTAAACCAATATGTCTACTATATTGCGTTCCCTGCAATCATGCTTATCGCCCTCGCCCAGCAGCCGATTGACGAGATTTTGCAATGGGGATTTATTGCGGGCTACAGCACGGCTATGGTGATCACTTATCTTGTCTGCCTTGGGCTCTCGCTGCTTGCTAACCCTAAACAGCATGCGGTTGCCGCTATTCGAGCCCTCAATGCTACCTTTGGTAATACCGCATTTATTGGTATTCCACTACTCATCATCCTCTTTCCGCAGCAGCAAAGCGCCTTAGTCGCCCCTGCGATTGCCAGCTTATTATCCGTGCTGATGTTTGCCGTCGCCTTAGTCTCGATGGAACTGGCCACAAACACCCAAAGACAACACCACGCCTTAGTCATAATGGCAATGGCGGTCGGTAAAAACCCTATCGTTATTGGCAGCTTAATTGGTGTCGGCATTTCGGCGCTAGAGATAAAACTACCTTCTGGGCTGGCGCTAATGATCCAGCAAATTGGAAATACCTCAAGCCCCTGCGCACTATTTGCTATCGGCATGGTACTCGCCAAAGCGATGCGCTACCAGAAAGATAGCAGCGTATTTAGCCCCAAGAATTTTATCGAACTGAGCCTTATCAACCTCTTCAAGCTGGCTATCCAACCGGCACTCGTCTACTTTATGCTTAACCGTTTTGGCGTGAGCGGCGACTACCTGATCATGGGCGTGATCTTGAGCGCACTGCCCACAGCCGCTAGCGTGTACTTACTCGCCCAGCGTTATAATACTCAGGCTTCAACCAGTGCTCAGGGCATTCTATTTGGCACCTTAGTTACTTTCTTTAGTTTACCTATCTTAGAAAGCTTAGTAAGAACCCATGCATAATCAGTTAATTAAAAATATTTACTGCCAATAATGCCGATTACTTACCCAAGCCACTTTACTGTATATAAAATCAGTATATACTGTTTATCAATACAGTGGTTTGGTATATTTTTCGACAGGAATTCACTATGCTTTGCCAACTCAGCATTAATAACTTCGCTATCGTCCGTTTTTTAGAACTGGATTTTCGCCCCGGTATGACCAGTATCACAGGTGAAACCGGTGCAGGTAAATCGATCGCCATCGATGCGTTAGGCCTGTGCCTAGGCAATCGCGCCGATGCCAGCAGTGTTCGCCCAGGAGCCAATAAAACCGAGGTCAGCGCCCGCTTTTCCTTGGATGATATTCCACTGGCAAAACGTTGGTTAGAAGATAACGATCTTGAACTCGATGATGAGTGTATCCTACGTCGAACTATTGGTAGCGATGGCCGTTCACGCGCCTATATCAATGGGAATCCAGTGCCGCTTACGCAACTCAAATTACTGGGTCAGTTGCTCATCGGTATTCACGGCCAACATGCGCACCATGCAATGTTGAAGAGTGAACACCAACTCACCTTGCTCGACAGTTATGCCAACCACAGATTGCTTATCGATACGGTTGCCGCCAGTTTTCAACGCTGCAAACAAATTGAGGCCGATCTAAAACAGCTTGAAGCCTCCCAGCATGAACGTATTGCCCGTAAGCAATTAGTGCAGTATCAAGTAGAAGAACTCGATGAGTTTGATCTTAAAGTTGATGAGTTCGATGAAATTGAGCAAGAGCACAAACGTTTGGCCAATGGCACTGAGTTGATTGATACCTGTCAAGCGAGTCTAGATATACTCACTGAGGGCGAAGAAAACAACATAGAGTCACTGCTCAACCGAGTGGTTTCCCTCGCCGAAGACCTGCAAAGCTACGATCCTGCATTAAGCAATATCAACACTATGCTCAATGATGCATTAATCCAAGTGCAAGAAAGCGCAGGCGAATTACAGCACTATTTGAGTAAGCTTGAACTCGATCCAGCTCATTTTGCCTATTTAGAAGAGCGGCTATCAAAAGCCATGCAACTGGCCCGTAAACACCATGTTAGCCCGAATAAACTGGCCGAACATCATTTAGCATTAAAGGCAGAACTGAGCACCTTAGACAGTGACGAAAGCAAGCTCGAAGAAATTCAATTGCAGGTCGATGCCAGCAGAGCCGCTTACCTTAGCAACGCACAAAAGCTCAGTCAAAGCCGCGCTCGATATGCCAAAGAACTCGACAAACTGGTTACTCAGTCAATCCACGAGCTGAATATGCCTAAGGGGAAATTTACTATCGAAGTCAATTTCCACCCAGAGCAAATGTCAGCCAACGGCAGTGATAATATCGAATTTATGGTCACCACTAACCCTGGACAACCCTTGCAACCGATTTCGAAAGTCGCATCTGGCGGTGAACTTTCACGGATAGGGCTAGGTATCCAAGTGATTACCGCGAAGAAAGTTGCCACGCCGACATTAATTTTCGATGAGGTGGATGTCGGGATTTCCGGCCCCACCGCCGCAGTGGTGGGCCGCATGTTACGCAGCTTAGGGGAATCGACCCAAGTACTGTGCGTGACTCACTTGCCGCAAGTTGCAGGCAATGGTCATCAACACATGTTCGTCGATAAATTTAATAAGGCGGGCAGTACTGAAACCACGATGAAGTCGCTCGATCGTGAACAACGTATTCAAGAGCTGGCAAGGCTGTTAGGTGGCGATACTATCACTAGCAATACCCTAGCGAACGCAAGGGAACTGCTGCAATAGTAGAATCAAACAGAAAAGGGATAAGCAGCGAATCCCTTCAATCAAGCTTCAATCAGAAAAATGCAAAATCAAGAGTAAGGGTTAGTTGTTGCCCATGTTAACTAACAAGTTAGATTAGCTATCATGTCAGACTAGCGAAAATGTTAGCTAACACACCAGACTAGCCCTTGCAGACAAATAAACGAAAACACGCCCGCTAACACATCGTCAATCATAATGCCAAAGCCACCATGAACTTTGGCATCAAGCCATCGAATAGGCCAAGGTTTGATGATGTCGAAAAAGCGAAATAAACCAAAGCCCACTAACAACCAACCCCAACCACTTGGTGCCGCTAGCATAGTGATCAGTAGCCCAACCACTTCATCCCACACAATAGCACCGTGATCGTGAACCCCCATGTCTTGCGCCGCTTTACCACAGATATAAAATCCTGCGAATACACCCACTAAGGTTAAGCCGATATACCAAGTAAGTGGTAAGGGCGCCATCAATAAATAGAGGGGAATAGCAGCTAAGGTACCAAAGGTTCCGGGCGCTTTAGCGGCGAGTCCGCTACCAAATCCAAGTGCCAAAAAGTGGACAGGATTTTTTAATGACAGGCGCGTTAGCACCTGATCCTTTGACAACCATTTCATTAACATGCTCTTCGCTTAAAAGTGCTCGAAACCGTGATAAGGCGGTGTAAACGGCTCGCCATTGAGTTGCAACTTGAGCTTACTGCCCGCACAAATTTGTCCAACACGAACAAACTTTGCTCCCGCATGGCTCAAGGCAGTTTCCAGTGCGCCTTTTTGCGCCTCAGGAACGGTGAACAGCAGTTCGTAATCTTCGCCGCCCGTCAGCGCATAACCTAAAGCACTTTCCTCGCTGACGGTATCTTTCATCGCGCGTGACAGCGGGATGCAATTAACATCGACAACCGCACCGACTGCCGAAGCCTTAAGCACATGACCGATATCCGAGATAAACCCGTCGGAAAGATCGATTGCACTGGAGGCAAGCGAGCGCAAAGCTTGGCCGGCTAAGACTCTTGGTGTTGGACGATAATGGCGATTAATCAGGAATTCTTTATGTTCGGCTCTGGCTTGCTGCGCACCGCGAATGATATCCAGACCTAAGGCCGAATCTCCGAGCGTGCCCGTGACATAAATCCAATCACCGGCTTTAGCCCCATGACGCGTGAGGGCCTTCCCCTGTGGGACTTGGCCGTGCACAGTGATATTAATCGCCCGTGGGCCACGGGTCGTATCGCCACCAATTAAGGCAATGCCATAGTAATCGGCCGCTTCAAATAAACCTTCGCTAAAACCACTGAGCCAAGTTTCATCGACTGCGGGTAACGTCAAGGCAAGCGTCATCCACGCAGGTTCAGCACCCATGGCAGCCAGATCAGATAAATTTACCGCTAAGGCTTTGTAACCTAAGGCAGCGGGAGGCATATCGGGGAAGAAGTGGACATTTTCGACTAAGGTGTCACAGGAGATAGCAATCGACTTGTTTTCTGCGGGTTGCACTAAAGCGCAATCGTCACCAATGCCAAGCTTCACATCACGGCGAGTGGGGCCGCGGTTGCTAAAATAACATTCAATTAATTGGAATTCTTTCACTGTACAGTTTGGCACGACTTACATCGGCCACCTTTGTTAGCAATGAAAAACGGTATCCTAAGATACCGTTTGTCTTTATTACTTGCGTGCAACCAGTTTGTCGAGCAGTCCGTTAACAAACTTATGACTCTCGTCCGCACCGAAAGCTTTTGCCAACTCAATCGCTTCGTTAATCGCGACCTTGTAGGGCACATCTTTACGGAAAGTCAGCTCATAGGTCGCTAAACGAACTATGGCTTTCTCAACTGGAGACACCTCATCAATCGGGCGTTCCAGATGCGGGATGATCAGCTCATCCAATTGGGTTTTCTTCGTTGCAACGCCTGAAAATAGCTCACGAAAATAAGCTACATCAACACCGTCGAGACTTTGTTCAGTTAAAAACTCATGCTCGACATCGGCAATATTATTCCCGCTTAGTTGCCATGAATAGATGGCTTGAACGGCTAAACGGCGGGCCTTGCGGCGCTCAGAAGGCTTCATTATTTTTCCTACTATAACAACTGTTGTTCAAGTTCTTGCAGAACATTGACCATTTCAAGCAGACTTAAAGCAGCTTCGCCGCCTTTGTTACCCGCTTTGGTACCTGAACGTTCAATAGCTTGTTCAATGGTATCTGTGGTCAAAACACCGAAAGCAACAGGCAGATCAAATTCTAAAGCAACTTGAGCTAGACCTTTATTACATTCGCCTGCAACAAAATCAAAATGAGGAGTACCACCACGGATCACCGCACCTAATGCGATAATACCGTCGAATTTACCACTGGCAGCTACGCGACGCGCAGCTAGCGGCAACTCAACCGCACCTGGTACACGGACAACAGTGATATTGTCGTCGCTGACTTGGCCAAAACGTTTCAGCGTGTCAAGTGCACCTTCAAGCAAGCTCTCAACTAAAAAGCTGTTGAAACGCGAAATTACAATCGCAACTTTGGCATTTTTCGCTTCGATATTACCTTGAACTACGTTCATTATCTTACCTAATTTAGCTAAAGCACCCAGCTCGGGGCGAAAAGTGGCGACATGATATCACAGCCAATTGCCCAGAGCCCTATGCAAATTATCAGAAATTGTTAATTTTACTTCAGTGTAACTTTGGGTTTTAGTCCGCCACATACTCAGTCACTTCAAGGCCAAAGCCCGAAAGTGAATGGTAACGTTTAGGCGAACTGAGCAGACGCATCTTAGTCACGCCAAGGCTGGCGAGGATTTGCGAACCCACACCCACACGGCGCGACGTCCCCTGCCATTTTGCAGAAGCAGGCGCTTGGCCTTGATCTTCGGCTTCAAAGGCTTTCACCTTAGAGAGGATTTCACAGGGATGTTCTTGATTCCCTAATAAAACCAATACGCCACCTTCTGCAGAAATACGCTCCATCGCCTTTTCGAGTGGCCAGCTACGTTGCTGATCGCGCTCTGAATGGAGTAAATCGTTGAAGGTGTTTTGCAGATGCACGCGCACCAAACAATCGCTCTTCACCTCACCTTTGACTAAGGCAAAATGCAGTTGATTGTCGATAGTGTCTCTAAAGGTCACCATATCGAACTCGCCGAAACGGGTCGGTAGTTTGCATTTAGCTTCACGCACAACCGTGGTTTCTTTAGTGTTGCGATACTCGATTAATGCCGCGATGGTGCCGATTTTAATACCGTGCAACTCAGAGAAAACCTCTAAATCTGGGCGGCGTGCCATAGTGCCGTCTTCGTTCAAAATCTCAACGATAACGCCCGATGGCTCAAGTCCCGCAAGACGGGCTAAATCACAACCGGCTTCAGTGTGGCCTGCGCGGGTTAATACGCCGCCGTCCTGTGCCATTAACGGGAAGATATGCCCAGGTTGCACTAAATCAGACGCTTTAGCCTCTTTAGCCACGGCCGCTTTTACCGTTACCGCGCGGTCGTGGGCCGAAATACCGGTAGTCACGCCTTCGGCTGCTTCAATAGAAACCGTAAAGTTAGTCGAGAACTGGGCGTTGTTATTCGTGACCATTAAGGGCAGATTTAACTGCTGGCAACGGGCTTTGGTCATGGTCTGGCAAATGAGTCCACGGCCATATTTCGCCATAAAGTTAATCGCTTCTGGCGTTACCATTTCGGCCGCCATGATCAAATCACCTTCGTTTTCTCTGTCTTCGTCATCCATCAAAATAACCATTTTGCCTTGACGAATATCTTCGATGATCTCTTCTATACTGTGCAGCGCCATTGTAGGACCTTATGATTTTGCTGTTATTATGAAATTCTATACCTAAATAACCTAAGCTGCCGATAAGCTTAAGTTAAATAATCTGCTCCTGTGCACTAACGCACAAAGCCGGCACGGGCTAACATTTCCATGGTGACGCCACCGCTCTTGCTGTCTTTGCCATCATAATTCATCAAGCGTTCAAGATAACGGGCGATTAAATCCACTTCGATATTCACCTTATCGCCTGCTTGCAGGTCGATTAACGTGGTTTCACCTGCAGTATGCGGCACTATGGTCAAGCGGAATCGACTACCGTCCACCTCGTTAACTGTCAGACTCACGCCATCAATGGTGATGGAACCTTTATGGGCAATGTAACGCCCAAGCTCTGCGGGTGCGGCTAACCAAAATTCAATGGCTTGACCACGCACTAAGCGTTGCTCAACCGTTGCAATACCGTCAACATGGCCGCTGACCATATGGCCGCCTAAGCGTGTAGTTGGGGTGACGGCTTTTTCAAGATTCACCTTAGTGCCCACTTTGTAGTTTGCAAAGCCAGTTAGACTCACAGTTTCGGCAGAGACATCAGCCACATAACCGTCGGCTAATTGCTGCACAACCGTTAAGCACACACCGTTAGTGGCAATGCTGTCGCCTAAACGCACATCGTTTAAATCCAGTTTGCCGCTCGCCACGGTAAGACGAATATCATCGCCTTTACGCTCCAGTTTGCGCAGGGTGCCAACAGCTTCAATAATCCCAGTAAACATGGTTAACTCACTTAATTAAATAAAGAAGTAATAAGGCATAAGACTCAAGGTTAAACGGTTATCTTGCTCCAATTCGATTTAAATAAAGAGGTATCAAGCTTAACGCTCAAGGTTAAACGGGTATCTGGCCCTAATTTGCGCTCATCGACCAAAGTGAGTGCAGGAATGTGTGCCATGGTTTGATAATCGGGCAATTGCAGCAAATTACGCCCATGCCCACCGAGGATTTTCATCGCTTGGTATAGCACTAACTCATCGGCCAGCCCCTCTGCTAAAAATGCGCCCGCTAAGGTTGCACCCGCTTCCACCAGCACGTGATTACAGCTTTGGCCTAAATAGCTTAATAGTTCAGGCAATGAGACGCGACCTGCAATTGCAGGTAACACGAGGCAACTCACATGGGAGGGCAATTGTGCTTGAAACTCTGTGGGATAAGCCACGGTCGAGACCAAGAGTATGGGCGATACGATAGCCAAGCAGGTGGCCGATAACGGCAAACGGGCGCGACTGTCGAGTATCACTCTTAATGGCTGCAGTAATTGCGCCTCGGTTACACTGTCTTTTAAGCTGCCAAGTTCCTGATAACGCACATTAAGTAAAGGAGCGTCTGCCAGTATGGTTTCGATCCCCGTAACTAGCGCGCAGGAACGTAAGCGTAATCGCTGCACGTCGCGGCGAGATTCTGGACCAGTTATCCATTTAGACACACCGTTAGACAGCGCAGTTTTACCATCGAGACTCGCAGCCAATTTGACTGTAACTCTGGGTAAACCCGATTCCATGCGCTTCATAAAGCCTAAATTCAAGGCATAGGCTTCATCGCGATGTAATCCCACATCCACTTCAATACCGGCATCGCGCAGCATTTGAATGCCACGACCACCTACTTGCGGATTAGGATCTTCAACCGCCACCACCACGCGTTTAACGCCAATATTGATCAGCGCCAAGGCACAGGGTGGCGTGCGGCCATAATGGCTACAGGGCTCTAAGGTGACATAGGCCGTTGCGCCGCGGGCGTGTTCGCCAGCCATACGTAACGCATGCACTTCGGCGTGGGGCTCACCCGCTTTTTGATGATAACCTTCGCCGACAATCTGATTATCTTTAACGATAACGCAGCCCACACTGGGATTGGGCCTCGTGGTGTAAAAGCCTTTGCGCGCCAATTGAATCGCGCGGCTCATCATTTGGGTATCGAGTACGGACCAACTTATGTTCAAGCTCATGTTCAACCCTGTTGTTAAAGGTTTCGGCTTTCACCAGTCTTGTAAATCTGTGTTTAAAACCTGTCTTACAGAAGCAATTAATCAAAAGCCTCTTTTAAAGCTAGCGCAACCAGAAGCCTGAACGACAGGCCACAAAAATTGAATAACTACTTTTGCAGTTTAGCGATGGCCTCACCAAATTCAGACACGTCTTCAAAGGCGCGGTACACAGAAGCAAAACGTATGTAGGCGACTTTATCTAGACTCATCAATTGCTCCATCATCAAGTTACCGACCATTTCTGACGGCACTTCCCGCTCGCCAGTGGCGCGCAGGGTCGATTTGATTTTGCTAAGCGCTTGCTCAATTTCATCCATAGACACGGGGCGTTTTTCAACGGCGCGCAGCATGCCACCTTGGAGTTTTTCTTCATCGAAGGGTTGGCGTGAACCATCGCGTTTAATCACCCTAGGCATGACTAACTCGGCGCCTTCGAAGGTGGTAAATCTTTCATGGCATTCGGTGCATTCTCGGCGACGGCGCACTTGGTGGCCTTCCGCCACTAATCGAGAATCGATGACTTTAGTATCTGTCGCGCTGCAAAATGGACAATGCATTGAGCCTCCTGCCAGTGAATGACGTAAAGCCGTTGGCTTTACTATGTTATCTAAGGTTAGCCTGTTTGGTTTAAGTCTAAGATTTTAGCAATAAAAATGGCCGCTTAATGCGGCCATGGGATTTTATCCTATTTATGGGCTGAGGTTAACCACCTGATGCTTGTTAGGCTCAGCACCACAAAAAGGAGACTATTTACAGATTAACCGTAAACAGGGAAACGTGCGCACAGTGCCAATACTTGGCCTTTAACACGCTCAATCACTGCAGGATTGTTAGCATCATCAAGGATGTCACAGATCCAGCCAGTCAGCTCTTTCGATTCCGCTTCTTTAAAGCCGCGACGCGTAATCGCTGGCGTACCGATACGCACACCTGAAGTCACAAAAGGTGAACGTGGATCGTTTGGTACTGAGTTTTTGTTCACGGTAATGTTAGCGCTACCTAAGGCGGCATCGGCTTCTTTACCGGTTAAGTCACGACCAATCAGATCAACTAGCATCAAGTGGTTGCTGGTTCCGCCAGAGACGATTTTGTAACCGCGCTCAAGGAACACTTCAACCATAGCTTTAGCGTTGTTAACCACTTGCTGTTGGTACACTTTAAATTCTGGCTCTAGTGCTTCTTTGAACGCAACCGCTTTACCAGCGATAACGTGCATTAATGGGCCACCTTGACCGCCTGGGAATACCGCTGAATTCAACTTCTTGTACAAGTCTTCATCGTCAGCAGCAGACAGGATCACGCCACCACGAGGACCGGCTAAAGTTTTGTGGGTCGTTGACGTCACAACGTGTGCGTGTGGTACTGGGTTTGGATAAACACCCGCAGCGATAAGACCGGCAACGTGCGCCATATCGACAAATAGGTAAGCACCTATTTTGTCTGCGATTTCACGCATTTTTGCCCAGTCAACGATACCTGAATAGGCAGAGAAACCGCCGATCATCATCTTAGGCTTATGTTCTACGGCCAGACGTTCCATTTCGTCGTAGTCAATTTTACCTGACTCGTCGATACCGTAAGGAATGATATTGTACAGTTTGCCAGAGAAGTTAACGGGTGAACCGTGGGTCAAGTGACCACCGTGGGCTAAGTTCATGCCCAGTACGGTATCGCCAGGTTTTAACAATGCCATGTAAACAGCGCTGTTTGCCTGTGAACCTGAATGAGGTTGTACGTTAGCGTAAGTTGCGCCAAACAATTCTTTAGCACGTTCAATCGCTAAGGTTTCAACTACGTCCACATACTCACAACCACCGTAGTAACGCTTGCCTGGATAGCCTTCAGCGTACTTATTGGTTAACTGTGAACCTTGCGCTTCCATCACGCGTGGACTGGTGTAGTTTTCAGAAGCAATCAGCTCAATATGCTCTTCTTGACGCAGAGTTTCATTCTGAATTGCCTTAAACAGTTCCGGATCATAATCTGCGATATTCATATCTTTTTTCAGCATTGCTTACTCCAGCTGCCAATTCTTATAGGTAGGGTTGCGCGGTATTCTACTCGGAACGCGACCACAATCCCAGTATTTGAAACATGAAATTCCTGTGGATAGTGCTTGAACTTGGCTCATTGTCGAGTTGAGTTCGGCGCGCAATCGAGTAGAATTAGCCGCATCATTAGTCACTTAAGATAGAGAAAAATGGCTCAGTTTGTTTACAGCATGCTGCGGGTGGGTAAAATTGTTCCGCCTAAGAAGCAGATCCTTAAAGATATTTCTTTAAGCTTTTTCCCCGGCGCCAAAATTGGCGTACTCGGCCTCAACGGTTCAGGTAAGTCGACACTACTGCGCATTATGGCGGGTATCGACACCGAAATTGAAGGTGAAGCGCGCCCAATGCCGGGATTGAAAATCGGTTACCTGCCGCAGGAACCTAAACTCGATCCGAATCAAACCGTGCGTGAAGCGATTGAAGAAGCGGTTGCAGAGGCAAAAAATGCCCTGACTCGCCTCGATGCCGTTTATGCTGCCTACGCCGAGCCGGATGCCGATTTCGACGCCCTTGCGAAAGAGCAAGGCGAACTCGAAGCGATTATCCAAGCCCAAGATGCCCATAACTTAGAGTACGTCCTTGAGCGCGCCGCCAACGCCCTACGTCTGCCGGATTGGGATGAAAAAATCGAAGTGTTATCCGGTGGTGAACGTCGCCGCGTAGCGATATGCCGATTGCTGCTTGAAAAGCCAGAAATGCTGTTACTGGACGAACCAACCAACCACTTGGATGCTGAATCTGTGGCGTGGCTTGAGCACTTCTTGCAGGAATATGCCGGTACTGTGGTCGCGATTACCCATGACAGATACTTCCTCGACAATGCCGCTGGCTGGATTTTAGAACTCGACCGCGGTGAAGGTATTCCGTGGGAAGGTAACTATTCTTCATGGCTTGAACAGAAAGACGCCCGTCTGAAGCAAGAATCTGCCACCGAAAGTGCTCGCCAAAAGACCATTGCCAAGGAATTGGAATGGGTACGCCAAGGTGCGAAAGGCCGTCAATCTAAGGGCAAGGCCCGTATGGCGCGCTTTGAAGAGCTGAACACTAACGATTACCAAAAACGTAACGAAACTAACGAGCTATTTATTCCGCCCGGACCACGTTTAGGTGACAAGGTTATTGAAGTGAATAACCTGACCAAGTCTTACGGTGACCGCGTACTCATCGACAACCTGTCGTTCTCTGTGCCTAAGGGCGCGATCGTCGGTATTATCGGTGCCAACGGCGCGGGTAAATCGACCCTGTTCCGCATGTTATCCGGCGCAGAAAAACCAGACAGCGGCAGTATTGAGCTGGGTGAAACTGTGCAACTGGCATCGGTTGAGCAGTTCCGCGATTCGATGAATGATAAGAACACCATTTGGGAAGAAATCTCCGGTGGTCAAGACATCATGCGTATCAACAACATGGAAATCCCGAGCCGCGCCTATGTGGGCCGCTTTAACTTCCGTGGTGGCGATCAGCAAAAAGTCATCGGTACTTTATCTGGTGGTGAACGTAACCGAGTGCATTTAGCCAAACTGCTGCAAGCAGGCGGTAACGTCTTACTCCTCGACGAACCCACCAACGACTTAGACGTTGAAACCCTGCGCGCACTGGAAGAAGCGATTCTGGAATTCCCAGGTTGCGCTATGGTGATTTCGCATGACCGTTGGTTCCTCGACCGTATCGCGACCCACATTCTGGATTACCGTGACGAAGGCCAAGTGAACTTCTACGAAGGTAACTACACAGAATACTCGGCATGGTTGAAAAACACCTATGGCGCCGATGTGGTTGAGCCACACCGCTTGAAATACAAGCGCATGATTAAGTAGTCAAACGCATAATTAATTAAGCCAAAAAGGAGCTCAGGTCGAAGGATCTGCGCTCCTTTTTATTGGATGCTTTTTATGGGGAAGTTTTTATGAATAGTTTTTATGAATAGTTTTCTGTACTCGCTTTATCGACTCGTTTTTATTGGATGCTGTCGAATAGTTCCGATAAAACGACTCAGCTTTTCAAACTGGCAAAATAAGCCACCAGCATGTCCATCATCACCCTGAGTGCAGGCTGCATATGTTTGCGGGATTGATACACGCCATACACTCCCAGTGACTGCGGCATGAACTCAGTTAACAAAGGCACTAACTGACCCGAATCTAAATAGGGTTTCGCCGCCCATAGTGGCTGCATTGCAATCCCCTCACCTGCCAGCGTGGCATTAAGTACCACCATAGAATCATTGGCGCTAAAATTACCATTCACAGGCACATTAAACGCCTGCCCTTGGTTTAACTTAGGATCGGAGTTCAGCGCCTGAGCCTGTTTCGCAGCCACATCGGCTTGATAAAACCGCCACATCACATCGCCAAAGTAGGAATAGGTTAAGCAATTATGCTGGGTCAAATCTTCGGGATGCAGCACGGCGGCACGCGCGGCAAGATAACTCGGTGCAGCGCACACCACAGATTCACATTCCCCCAAGCGCCTTGCGATAAGATTGGGATCGAGTTCATTGGTGATGCGAATCGCCAGATCAATCCGCTCGGCGACCAGATCGACGGTTTGGCTACTCACGTGGATATTCACACTCGCCTGCGGATAACTGGCTAAGTATTGGTGCACCACGGGCGCTAAAATCTGATGCGCCAAAAACTGGGAGCAGCTAATGCGCAATAATCCGCGCGGAATCGCCACCGAAGCATGACTCACCGCTGGCACTTCGTTCGCCAGTTCGAGCAGTCGATGGCAATAATCCAGCACTTGCTCACCCGCTGGCGTTAAGCTGAGGCTACGCGTCGAACGATGCAACAATCTAGCACCGGACCATTCTTCCATTTCGCTCAAGTAACGGGTCACCATAGAACGCGACATATCTAAAGCATTAGCTGCGCTGATCATGCTGCCGCGCTCGACAATAGTGACAAACACTTTAGCCGCTTCGAGTCTATCCATGATTTATCTCCACTCACGTTCAATCAATAACGTTTAATCACTCACTTTCAATCACTCGAAGGCTCACTCACATACTCGCGCCCCACATGAATAATAACTAAGAGTACATCCGGCCATTCGTCCGATTAATGCAACAAATATGGGCAGATACTCGCATTTATCTATTGATTATTGCAACCTATACTTAACTCACTTTTTGCAGCAGCTGCAAATCAATGAATGCTAAATCGAACCTTTTTACTCTTTCATCCTGTGACTATAAGTGAGCCAAAAATGAACACATCGACCTATGCTATACGCAACACAGTTAACGCCACATTGAAGGCCTCGTCTAAAATCAGCCTAGCCGCTACCTTACTGCTAGCGGGACTCGGCGCGGTCAAGGCCGCACCATTGCAAGTGAGCCATTTTAATCCGGGCGAAAACAGCATCTTTGCCGTGTCATCGAGCTTTATCAGCGGCGAACACGAAATGATGCTAGTCGATGCGCAATTTCAAAATAACGATGCCCAAACCTTGGTTGATACGATTAAGGCCAGCGGTAAAAAGCTGACTCAGGTATATATCAGCCATAGTGACCCTGACTTTTATTTCGGCTTAGCCGTGATTAAAAAGAATTTCCCCGATGCACAAATTGTCGCGACTCAAACCACTGTCGATGCTATTAAAGCCTCAATGGAAGGCAAGCTCGCCTACTGGGGTCCGATTTTAAAGGACAATGCACCAAGTGAATTAGTGTTACCTAAGGCGATTCATAGCGACACTTTCACCATCGACGGTGAGCAAGTGATTATCGAAGGTTTTAATGATAAACATCCTAAACACACTTTCCTGTGGGTACCATCGGCAAAAACCATTACAGGTGGCGTAGAAGTATTTGATAACACGCATGTTTGGATGGCAGACACTCAAACTGCCGCAGAGCGTCAGGAATGGTTAACTCATTTAGATGCGATGGAAAAACTGCTGCCGACCACAGTGATTCCAGGACACTATTTAAGCGAAGCGCGATTTGATACCCGCGCCATCGGTTTTACCCGTGAGTATGTAAAGGCCTTTGAAATCGCAGCAAAAGCCTCGAAAGATTCAGCCGAATTAATCCAAAAGATGCTGGCGCTATACCCACAAATGCCAGCCGATGCAGGGCTTGAAATCAGCGCCAAAGTTTACATGGGCGAAATGACCTGGCCTATGTAAGCCCGGCACTCACATCTCGGCACTTAATATACAGGTGATTTGGTACAGGCATTTAAGTGCAAATAGTTAAAGACAGGCACGTGAGCGATTGCGTGCCATTTTTTAGCTAAATGACTGCACCTAAATAACGGTACCCAATTAACTATTTTAATCGATGATTTCAAAGGGCTTAAGTCGCTAATGTAACGACGAACTTAAGCCAAAAGGTTTAACACTATGACTACCCCAACAACTCATTCTGCTAGCACGGCCAACAGCATACCAGCGGCCAAAGTGCGTACTCTGCACGCGATTATCGACCCTTTATGTGGTTGGTGTTATGCCGCAGCGCCGTTACTCGATGCTGCAGCCAAAGCTGGCTTTACCATTAAGCTCCACGGCGGCGGTATGCTCACAGGCCCAAGACGCAAACAAATCGATGCCAACTGGCGCGACTATGTTATGCCCCACGATCTGCGCATTGCCGATTTAACCGGACAGCCTTTTGGTGAAAACTACTTTGATGGTCTGCTGCGCGATACCACAGTCGTACTCGACTCAGCGCCCCCCATTAAAGCCATGCTCGCAGTCGAGGCCATGGGCGGCGACAGTTTGGCTTATCTACACTCATTACAACTGGCCCATTACCGCGATGGTCACAGCGCCAGTGATGAAGGTAATCTCGCAAGCTTAGCCGCTGAACTTGGGCTCGACCCTATAAGCTTTGCACAGCATTATGCCCAAGGTGACGACAAGCTGTATGAGCATATTGTTGAATCCAGAGCATTATTGAATTTGATAGGCGCCCAAGGTTTCCCTTCGATGGCTATAGAGGATAATGATGGCAACATCACCGCCATTAATATCAATCGCTTCTACGGCCAACCCGCCCAGTGGTTAAGCCATCTTGAAGCACAGTTTGAGTCATAATCATGCCAACGCTTAATGGTGTTTCAACAGCTTCATTAGTGAGAGAGCCTGCTCAGTTAAGTCTTATCGAAACAGCAAGGCAGGCTGATGCGAATCTTGCTCTGGTTAAAAGCACCTATGAGGGAAGTAGCTCAGCCGAGAACGCCAAAAATCTTCAGCATGCCTTAGCGAGTGACGCACGCTGGACAGAGGCGGCAGGTTTTCCCTATGCGGGCACTTACGTAGGCTTTAGCGCGATAGCCGCCAAAGTGTTCGCCCGCCTCGAAATTGAATGGGATAACTATCGGGTCGATATCGAAGACTATGTCGCCCAAAGCGATAAGGTTTTTGCCTTCGGCACTTATTCAGGAACCTATGTCAAAACAGGCAAGCATTTTAGCGCCAGAGTCGCCCACTTATGGAAGATACACAGCGGTAAAATCGTCAGTTTTGAGCAGTTTGTCGATAGTCATTCCGTAGTCAATGCCATGTAATTGCCAATACCCATAACAACAGTTATGCACGATAGAAATGCCATGATGCAATAACTGAATAATGAGGCGGGCAAGATTACTTTAGCCCGTCTCACGACTTGCCGATGTTAAGCCTTATCCGTATGATTTAGTGTTTTGAATATCTTGAGCGCTTAAGATTAAGCCCTTGGGACTGAACGTTTGAAATTGAGCATTTGAGATTAACTTCGTAAAACTACACATTCGAAGACTCATCAACTCAAGTGTCTAAAATGACAGAATGAATAACTAAAACAAGAACAAGGATGCGGTCTAATGCGAATCAATTCGATGCCAGTCGGGGCCCACCCCATCACACTCTCTAATACCCGACTGAGCCAAACCAGCCAATGGATAATGAAGCAACATAGAAAATTCACGCCCCTGTTATGGTTTGTTACCGCGCTTCCCTTTGTCTCACTCTCCGTTAACTCATTCGCGGCCAATACCAGTGAGGCCGAGCCAGAGCTAAAGATTCAAGAAAGCAGCGTCACAGATGGCCCTTATGTGTTTTTGGACAATGCTCAAAAAGACACTGCCTATTGGATTTGCCAGAGTGAGCTTAAACAAACGCCGATTGCGAAGGCGCAGTTAACTCGCCCTGCCAGTTGCGGTGAATTACCAGAGCCCCATCTTCACACACTAGCTGCCACCGTTGAGCCCGATACCTTTACTCATGTCAGCAAAATTGTCGCCCTTAGCGATGTGCACGGCCAATTTGATGTGATGATTAACTTACTAAAAGCCCATAGGATTATCGACAAAGATAACCACTGGGCCTTTGATGACGGTCATATGGTGATGACGGGCGACATGTTTGACCGTGGCCATCAAGTCAATGAAGTATTGTGGTTTTTATATGCCTTAGATCAAGAAGCTCAAGCTGCGGGCGGGCGCTTACATCTACTCATGGGCAACCACGAGCAAATGGTGTTTCGCGGCGACTTACGCTATGTCAACGAACGCTATCAAGTCGCGGCCGATTTACTCAAACGCAGCTACGATGCGCTCTACAACAAAGACACCGAAATCGGCCAATGGCTTCGCAGCAAACATACCTTAGTCAAAATCAATAATATCTTGTTTATGCACGGCGGCATCAGCCCTGAATGGATCGAGCGTAAATTACATATCGGCGAGGCTAACCAACTCTTTCGTCAGCATTTAGATGATAAAAAAGCCGATTTGAAAAAGGATGATTTACTCAACTTTCTGTTTTTTACCAATGGCCCGACTTGGTATCGCGGATACTTTAAAGATGAACTGAAAGAGTCGGATATCGATAGCATACTGAACTATTTCAAGGTAGAGCATATTGTCGTTGGACACACATCGCAGGAGCAAGTGCTTGGCCTCTATCACAATAAAATCATTGCGATAGACAGCAGTATTAAGAATGGTCAATCCGGTGAACTCTTGCTTATCGACGCAGGCAAACTCAGCCGCGGTCTGTATCAGGGTGAGCAGGTTTCGCTATAAGACATAAGACACCTCGCTAATCTCTTCAGCATAATATGTGAATGCCCTAGCGCCCTAATGCATGAATAAGCTAGGGCGCGAATGTATAAATGAGTAAGGGCAAACATGCACGCATCTTAGTATTCATAAGTTCGCCAGTTTTTATTAACTCTGACTATACTCAAGCCAAGTGCGACTCACCTAAGTGCTGGAGTAGAAATGGGGAAGCAATTACTCACATTATCTGGCTTTTGCTTGTTTATGCTCGGCTTTATCCACCCCGCATTTGCGGGTCGAGAACTCCATTTAGTCGCCACAAACTATCCTCCTTTTTATGCCGATGCTTTACCCGAACAGGGCGGCGTCGCCCAAGTCGTCAAAGAAGCCTTTAAACGCCAAGGCTACAATGCCAGCCTCAAGTTTTATCCCTTCGCTCGCGCAGCCCTACTCGTTAAAACAGGCCAAGCCGATGGCATTATTGGACTCTGGTATCGTAAAGAGCGTGAGCAATGGGCCCAATATTCTGCGCCAATCCAACCCGTACAAATCGTGTTTTATAAACGTAAAGATGCGCCGCTGAGCTTTAGTCAGCTCTCTGAGCTCAAGCCCTACACGATTGGCATAGGTCGCGGTTACGCTAATCCGCCCGAAATCTTCGCCGCAGGGCTCACCACCGAAGAAGGTAATTCGGATGAAATGAACCTCAAGAAGCTATTTTTAAAGCGTATCGATTTAGTCTTGATTGGCCATAACTTAGCGAGGTATTTAATTAAAAAAGGCCCCGCTGAATATGACGATGCCTTTGAACAAGTCGGTCAACCCATAGCGACTGAGGTATTTCACTTAGGGGTGTCTTTGGCCATGACGGATCATCAGCAGTTAGTAACGGATTTTAATCAAGGCTTAGAAAGTATGCGCAGCGATGGTCGATTGGCTTCCATTTTGAGCCAATATCCTCAGGTTGAAACGACTCAAGCCGCAGTCGAAAAAACGCGTACTGAGGTCCATCCCTAGCGCACTTGGGTCTTCTCGCACTGGCCCTTTGCACAAAAAAACCGCAAAAGCCGTGTTGAATTGTGTTCAAGGCTAAAAAAACACAATTTCTTTCATTTTCGTTTGCTTACCTTTACAAACTTTTACCCAACTCAGGTAGGTTATTCACTAGAATAGCGCCATTAGAGCGATTACCTTTTTCAACTGCCTTTGCGCGAGATAATAATTACAATGAAAAAAACCATTATTGCCATTGCCCTGCTTGCGGTTATCGCCACAGCGGTAAGTTTTAGTGATGTCCTTCAAGCGGCTAAACCCGAAAGCGCACCTCATCTTATGCGAACCGTTCCAGTGGTCACGGGGGAAGTCGTTGAATATCCATTAGCACAATCTATTTCACTTATCGGCAAGCTCGCTGCCGAACGCGCTGTGGTGATCGCGCCGCAAGTCACAGGTAAGATTAAACAAGTCGCCGTGACCTCAAACCAAGCGGTGAAAAAAGGTCAGTTGCTTATCGAACTCGATGATATGAAAGCCCAAGCCGCCGTCGCTGAGGCTAATGCCTTTCTCAACGATGAAAAACGTAAACTCAAAGAGTTTGAAAAGCTGATCAGCCGCAACGCCATCACCCAAACCGAAATTGACGCACAAAAAGCCAGTGTGGATATCGCCCAAGCACGCTTAGCTTCAGCACAAGCGGATTTACATTACCACTCGCTGATTGCGCCGTTTGCGGGTAATACTGGCCTGATTAATTTCAGCGAAGGCAAAATGGTCAGCATAGGCACAGAGTTAATGTCGCTGGATGACTTATCTAGCATGCGCCTCGACTTACAAGTGCCAGAGCATTTCCTGTCGCAATTAAGCATAGGCATGAAAGTGGCGGCTACCAGCCGCGCTTGGCCAGATGAAACCTTTACTGGCAAAGTTGTCGCTATCGATCCGCGCGTCAACGAAGAGACCTTAAACCTTAAAGTGCGGGTGCAATTTGACAACCCAAAAAATCGCTTAAAACCCGGCATGATGATGTCATCCACTATCACTTTCCCTGCTATTTCAGCACCTATGGTGCCAGTACAAGCCCTTGAATATTCAGGCACTAAACGTTACGTATACGTAGTTAACGCCGATCACATCGCCAACCGCACCGAAGTGCAGTTAGGTGCCCGTATCGATAACCAAGTCTTGATTGAAAACGGTTTGAGCATAGGTGACAAAGTCGTGGTGCAGGGCTTAGTGAATATGCGCGATGGCCTGCAAATCAATGAAGTGACGCTCGATGCCAAGGTATCTACCCGTGCGGCTGAGCTTTCAAGCCCAAAAGCTACGGAGACTAAATAATGTGGTTGTCCGATGTTTCGGTTAAACGCCCCGTCGTTGCCATCGTTTTAAGCTTACTGCTGTGCGTATTCGGCATAGTCTCCTTCTCTAAATTGTCGATACGAGAAATGCCCGACGTCGAAAGCCCTGTGGTCACCATTAGCACCAGTTACTCGGGTGCGTCGGCGGCCATTATGGAAAGCCAGATCACTAAGACCCTAGAAGATGAACTGACGGGGATCAGTGGTATCGACGAAATCACGTCGACCACCCGTAATGGTAGCTCGCGTATCACAGTGAAATTCCTCCTCGGGTGGAACTTAACCGAAGGCGTAAGTGATGTGCGTGACGCTGTGGCCCGCGCCCAGCGCAGGCTGCCTGAAGATGCGAAAGATCCTGTCGTCTCCAAAGACAACGGTTCGGGCGAGCCCTCCGTCTATGTGAATTTAAGCTCGAGTGTGATGGACCGCACTCAGTTAACGGATTACGCCCAGCGCGTGTTAGAGGACAGATTTAGCCTTATCAGTGGCGTGAGCTCCATCAGTATTTCCGGCGGTTTGTACAAGGTCATGTACGTCAAGCTCAGACCCGAGCAAATGGCGGGCCGCAATGTCACAGTCACCGACATAACTAACGCGCTGCGTAAAGAAAACATCGAAACACCCGGCGGCCAAGTGCGAAACGACACCACAGTGATGTCGGTGCGTACCAAACGCTTGTACTACACGCCAAAGGATTTTGACTACCTTGTGGTGCGTACCGCCAGCGATGGCACGCCTATCTACTTAAAAGATGTGGCCGATGTGGCTGTCGGCGCACAAAACGAAAACTCGACCTTCAAAAGCGACGGTATCGTTAACATCAGTTTAGGCATTATTGCCCAGTCCGATGCTAACCCATTGCTCGTTGCCAAAGAAGTGCACAAAGAAGTCGATCGCGTACAAGACTTCCTGCCCGAAGGCACTAGCCTAGTGGTCGACTTCGACTCAACCGTATTTATAGACCGCTCTATTAACGAGGTGTATAGCACCCTTTATGTCACCGGCGCCTTAGTGGTACTCGTGCTGTATATCTTTATCGGACAAGCGCGGGCGACACTCATCCCTGCGGTAACGGTTCCGGTATCGTTAATCTCGGCATTTATCGCCGCTAACATGCTAGGTTATTCGATTAACCTACTGACATTAATGGCGTTAATCCTCTCCATCGGTCTAGTGGTCGATGATGCGATTGTGGTGGTCGAGAACATTTTCCACCATATCGAAAAAGGCGAAGAGCCCTTACTCGCCGCCTATAAAGGCACCCGCGAAGTCGGCTTTGCCGTTGTCGCCACCACGGCGGTATTAGTCATGGTATTCCTGCCTATTTCCTTTATGGAGGGCATGGTTGGACTCTTGTTTACCGAGTTCTCCGTGATGTTGGCGGTGTCGGTACTGTTTTCCTCCTTAGTGGCACTGACACTTACGCCCGTGCTGAGCAGCAAATTACTTAAAGCCAACGTCAAACCGAATCGCTTTAATCGTTGGGTCGATCGCGGTTTTGCCCGCATGGAAAGTGTCTATCGCGTCGCCGTTACTCGGGCGATTAAACTTCGTCTACTCGCGCCCTTAGTTATCATCGCCTGTATCGGCGGCAGCGCTTGGTTAATGCAACTAGTGCCGTCACAGCTCGCGCCGCAGGAAGATCGCGGTGTATTGTTCGCCTTTATTAAAGGCGCCGAAGGCACCAGTTATAACCGTATGACAGCTAACATGGACATAGTCGAAGACAGACTCATGCCCTTGCTGGGTCAAGGTGTGCTGCGCTCCTTCAGCGTGCAAGCCCCCGCGTTTGGTGGCCGTGCGGGCGATCAAACGGGCTTTGTGATCATGCAGCTTGAAGATTGGGGCACACGCACCGAATCCGCACAGCAAGCGCTTGGGATTATTAGCAAAGCATTGAAAGACATTCCCGATGTGATGGTTCGCCCTATGATGCCAGGCTTTAGGGGTCAATCGAGCGAACCGGTGCAATTTGTGCTTGGTGGTTCGGACTATGCCGAACTGTTTAAGTGGGCGCAGGTGCTCAAAGAAGAAGCCAACGCCAGCCCTATGATGGAAGGCGCCGACTTAGATTACGCCGAAACCACGCCTGAGCTTATCGTGACTGTTGATAAAGAACGCGCAGCGGAGCTTGGGATCAGTGTCGATGACGTCTCGCAAACCTTAGAAGTGATGCTCGGCGGTCGAACCGAAACCACCTATGTGGATCGCGGCGAAGAGTACGATGTGTACTTGCGCGGTGATGAAAACAGTTTTAACAACGTTGGCGATCTTAGCCAAATCTACATGCGTTCCGGTAAAGGCGAATTAGTGACGCTTGATACTGTTACCCATATCGAAGAAATTGCCTCGGCACAAAGATTAAGTCACACCAATAAGCAAAAATCGATCACCCTCAAGGCTAACGTCAGTGAAGGTTACACCTTAGGTGAAGGCTTAAAGTTTCTTGATGCTAAAGCCATTGAATTATTACCTAAAGATATTTCCATTGGTTACACCGGCGAATCCAAAGACTTTAAGGAAAACCAAAGCAGTATCTTCATCGTATTTGGTTTGGCCTTACTGGTCGCTTACTTAGTCTTAGCCGCGCAGTTCGAAAGTTTTATCAACCCGTTAGTGGTTATGTTTACTGTGCCTATGGGCGTGTTTGGTGGTTTCTTAGGTCTATTGCTCACCAGTCAAGGGATCAACATCTACAGCCAGATAGGCATGATCATGTTGATTGGTATGGTGACCAAAAACGGTATCCTTATCGTTGAGTTTGCTAACCAATTGCGTGACCGCGGCTTTGAACTCGATAAAGCCATTATCGACGCTTCATCCCGTCGTTTGCGGCCAATCCTAATGACAGCCTTCACCACTTTAGTTGGCGCTGTACCGTTAATTTTCTCGACGGGCGCAGGCTCAGAAAGTCGTATCGCTGTGGGTACTGTAGTGTTCTTCGGTATGGCATTCGCCACCTTTGTGACACTACTCGTCATCCCCGCCATGTATCGATTAATCTCGGCAGCGACCCATTCACCGGGATATGTTGAAGCTAAGCTCGAAGCGGCAATTAAAGCACAAGAGTTAGCGGCACAAGAGGCGGCAAAGCAGCAGGAGCTTGCGCCTAAAGCCTAGTGCTTCACGCCTACTCATCAATGTAAATAATCATATAAAAAAGCCAAGGCACTCAGTGCCTTGGCTTTTTCTCATTTACGTCTTAAGCATTTTTTACTTTATTGGCTAAGCCAAAATGTAAACCTAAGCCAACACAAAGCAGTGCACTTAACGTAATCACCATACCTAAATGGTGAATGATTCCCGCGCAGCCTAAACCCAGTCCCAACAGAATGTAATAAAACAGTCCGAAAAGTGCACCAGCAGATCCCGCATAGGTGCGGTAGTTTGCCAGAGCCGAGCTGAGTATGTTCGGAATCGCGATACCGTAAGCAATCACAATCAAGAGCATAGGCGCTAAAAAGTAAACATTATTCAGCCCTAAAACAGTCGATTGGAATAGCCAAATACCCAGACCACCAACAAGTGCGATAGCACTGGCTAAGCGAACCAGTCGTGCACCAGTGTGGCCTCGACCCAGCATTATTTTATTAACATAACTGCCAAGGAATGTACCAAAGCCTAACAGTAAGCCACTGGTACCAAAGGCAAGCGTCGATAACCCTTGCGCCTCAAACATAAATGGCGCCAGTGAAAAGTAGCTAAACCACATCAGATTAAACGCCACCACCAACAAGGTGTTCTTAATAATCCCGCTGTCACTAAGCATCTTAATCGCTAACTCGCCTATCGCGATTTTCTGGGTGTGTGCGGGTTTGGTTTCAGGTAAAGATTTTACCGACAAAAATAACAACACGATTGCAGAGACCATGAGTGCGACAAACACACCTTGATATCCCCAATACGCACTGAGAACACTGCCCAATAGCAATCCGATAACTGGGCTTATTCCAAGTGACATACCCATTACAGAAAATACTTTCGCTAATTCCTCTCCGCTATAACTGTCACGCATCATAGTTTGGGTAATCACAGACCCCACTGCCGCGCCAAAGGCCGACAATACGCGGACCATCAACAACAGGCTAAAGTCGCTAACCATCAAGGCTAATGCTGAGCCAATGGCATAACAGACTAATCCTGCGAGCATAGCTTTACGGCGACCAATAATGTCGGCTAAGCGGCCCCAGCAAAATACGCCGATAGCAAAGGCCATAAAGTACACAGATAAGGTTTGCGATGCGCCAGCAACCGACACCGCAAAGTTTTCTGCAATATTAGGCAAAGCTGGGCTATAGATGGTTTCCATAATTTGCGGAAACATCATTAGCAGCACAACGAGCCCTAATGGTGGTTTTATATTCATGATTTTTAGTCCATTTCAGTCATCCAAATGAGTTGGTTTACCGAAATGTCGCTCCATACTTGTCAAAGATGGCGCAGTATAGATAAAATCCAAATGTGTCCATTAGCAACACTTAGACAAAAAACATCAAAAATAGGACAAAATGGCCTTTATTCTACCTGAACAGCAATTTAATCCAGACCAGCTGGATAATCTGGTCATTGGCATTGCCGCAGATATGGGCGAACACGACTCGGGAGTGCATTACCACAGAAAAGCACAACTGCTGTACGCTCCCACAGGCGTGATGAGATTCACCCTAGCCGATACTCAAATGGTGTTACCGCCAACGCGTGCGGCTTGGTTGCCAGCTGGCGTTAAGCACAGCGTTACCATGCGTAATGTGGTTGCCTATCGCTCACTCTACTTTGAACCAGAAACCGTCACTTCATTGCCCGATAAAGTCACTATTTTCCATGTAAACCCGCTACTCAAAGCGTTAATCGACACTATGTCGTTTTGGCCTTGGGACAAACCAAGAAGCACTCAGCACAATGCCTTTTTGCTGCTCTGCGAAGAATTGGGCCATGCCGCGGAAGAAAATCTGGCTTTACCCCTCCCACAGGATAAACGTTTAAAAATCTGGCTTGCGCAACAGCAGCAACACCAAAAACCGCCAGCTAATCTTAAGGATATGGCAGTAGAAATCGGAGCCAGTGAACGCACAATTAGCCGCATTTTTAGCGCACAGACGGGAATGGCTTATCAAGCATGGCGCCAGCAATGGCGTTTACTCTCAGCCATTGAACAGTTGGCGGCGGGGGTATCGGTAGCGCAGGTGGGCTTTAATTTAAAATTTTCCAGTGACAGTGCCTTTATCAGCTTTTTTAAGCAATATACCGGTACCACTCCGGCGCAATATTTTAAATCCCCTAGCATTTAGCCAAATATCCAATCCTTCGAGTACAACTCAGGTGAGGCAATTTCCCCGCTCAACCGAAAGCGGTACTTTCCATTTAGCGCCCGTTGGCGACTTGCTGTGTTATAGTGCGGAAGTCTTTTCCCAGATCGCAATATACGAATCCCTTGAAAAAAATCGCTTTATTTGTGGATGTACAAAACATCTATTACACCTGCCGTGAAGCCTATGGCCGCCAATTTAATTACCGTAAATTATGGCAACACTTAGGTTACGAAGGCGACATAGCGTTGGCCGTGGCTTATGCCATCCACAAGGGGGACGATGGGCAGTTAAAATTCCAGGACGCGTTAAAGCACATAGGCTTTGAAGTGAAGTTAAAACCTTTCATTCAGCGCAGCGATGGCTCGGCCAAAGGCGACTGGGATGTGGGGATCACTATCGATATTATGGAAGCGGCGAGTGAAGTCGATACTGTTATCTTATTGTCTGGTGATGGCGATTTCGATTTATTGCTGCAAAAAATCCATCAAAAATATGGCGTTGAAACCCAAGTCTATGGCGTCCCTACCCTGACGGCTAAATCCTTAAGGGATGCTGCGTCTCAATTTCACCCCATCGATGAAGTGCTCTTGCTCTAGCGCAAATAAAAAATGCTGCTATCCATCACGACAGCAGCATCTGAAGTTCACTATTTTAGCCATCAAAGTTACAACACATCTAATGATAGGTAATGTCCGAATACATAGGTGCGAGACGTTTTAGGAGGGCATTGCGGGTCGATAATGGTATGTGTTGCTCCTTCATCGATTCAATTAAATGGCCCACTAAGGCATCAAAATCCGCCTGAGTAATATTCAACCCTTGATGACTCAGTGCCATATTTTCACCGTGATACACGCAACCGCCATCAGCAATCAGACAAAAATGCTCAATGGCGCGCTCACGAAATAACACGATATCCGTCTCTTGGAAGTGATGCACTATGCGTGGATCGGTTGCTATGCGGGCAAGTAAGCCATCGACAATCGCCGATAAACCGGCTTCACCACCTAGCTCTTGGTATAAGGTTTGCGGGCTTGAGGTGTCATTATTTGAGTTAACCTGTGGCGCCGATGTTTCAGCCGTTTGCACTGCACAGCCAGTGAAAAAAAGCAAAGCGGCGACAGGTAATAACTTCAGCAATAAACGACTCATAGTGTTCCCTCCACCGACACATACCAACCTTGCTGATCGGCAAAACCCGCAATACTGCCTAAATTCGCATAAGCCGTGACCACGGAAAGATGCTTATTGATAAACCAAGCTAAAAACACATCTTGCCAATCATCTTCACGGGCAAAAGCTAACTCATTGGGTTTCTGGCGATATTCAATACCCAGCGCCACATTATCCGTCAGCAATACCGCCGCAGACGCTTCGAGCACAAACTGGTAATCATTACTGGCTTGGGTACCAAAACCCAATAAACCCGTTTGATTCGCCTTGGTCGCGCGCACGGTACCATTAAGTAATAAATTGCGCCCCGCCACCGCATCGAAAAATACTTTGCTGGCCGCAATATACACATCTAACCCCCAATCATCCCGCGCCCCAACCGCCTGAGGAATCGCAAAGTCATCGACTCTTTTATACTGGGCACCTAAGGTAATTTGCGGCATAGCCGTATAAAGTAACTCGCCGGCAAGCTTGTATTTTACCCCAAAGATATCTTGGCCTAACTCGCCGCCCATAGTATCTAAATCAAAGGTTTGCCGTGCAACGCTGAGCTCGAATCGATTATCAAAACTCAATGAAGCGCCAATCACTTTCAGCGTAAAGTCATCGACATAAACGCCTGTCGCCATCGCCGTAGCGGACCATTCATCGCTACTGCCATAACCGTTGATCACCGCCCACGGCACTATGCCACCGCCAGCACTGCCCTCAATCGTCGTCCCGCCGCCAGTCGCAACCACGCGGCTACCTTCGGCAAACGCAGGAGCAGGAACTGTGCCCAACAGTAAACACAGGCAAGGCAAAGCCTTCACATAATTCCAAGCTAATGAATTCAACTTCAATGCATTCATGGCAATGTTCACTCGCTACTCCGCTTTATTCTTTCGAAGACGTCTAATTTTAACGCCTTTTGTGCGCTTTCTTAGGCAAATTAACTTATGTGTCAGAGGGATTTTTATGGTTAAACGCTTCAAACCACAGATCAAATTCAGCCGCTTTTAAGGGTTTTGAAAACACATAGCCTTGGATGATGTCGCAATTGAGGTTACGCAGGATTTCAACGCCTTCTGGTTCCTCAACCCCTTCGGCCACGACGGTAAAACCTAGACCGTGGATCAACTGAATGCTCGTGTTTACTATCATCACATCTTGGCTATTCGTGAGCATGTCTTTGATAAAACTACGATCAATCTTCACTTCATTGACGGGCAAAATTTTCAAATAAGCTAAGGATGAATGCCCCGTGCCAAAGTCATCGATGGCGACGGATACACCCATGTCACGGAATCGCTGCAATACGCTCACCACAGTTTGTGCATCTTTCATCACAGCGCCTTCGGTAACTTCGATGCAGAGTGCGCCGCTTGGCAGATTATTATCTTTTAATAAACTAGCAATTTGATTCGGCAAACGGGTATCGACTAAATCATGGGCCGACAGGTTAATGGCCAGTTTTAGCTGCATACCTCGCTGCTGCCATGCGACTAATTGTTTAATCGCCTGCTTCAACACCCATTGGCTGACGATATCAATGTTGCCTGAATTTTCAGCGAGTTGAATAAACTCATCGGGCGGAATAAACCCTAAGGTTGGATGCTGCCAGCGGATCAGTGCCTCGGCGCCAGTACACTGATTTAAGTGTAAATCCACCTTAGGTTGAAACACGAGATAGAGTTGGTTTTGCGCCAAACCTATGGGTAAATCGCGGATAATAGTCAGCTCACGCTGGTATTTCTCATCGGCACCCTGACGATAACTGACGATGCGTTGCTCCTCGAGACAGGCTTGATTGAGGGCAATTTCGGCGCGGCGCACTAACACATCGATATCGGCACCATTGCCATCGATTTCCAGTAATCCCGCCCGCACGGTAAGAGAGATATTTGAGCCTTGGATTGGAAATGGCGACTCCAACATATCCAATGATTTCAACAAGTGCTCGGGACGAATACCTTGGCTATATAGGAGTAAAAAAGAGTCGCCATCTAATCGCGCGAGTAAATCCGGTGTGGGGGCTAATTGCTCTAAACGGCGGGCAAAAAGCACCAACAAGGTATCTGCGTTGGCAAAACCGATAATGTCGTTGATATGGCGAAAATGTTTAATATCCAGCAATACCATAGCGCCGGCTAGCTCATGTTTAAGATCCGCTAAATGCTGTTTTGCCGCAAAACGATTGAGCAATCCCGTCAAACTGTCGTGGCGGGATTGATAGACTAAATCCTTTTCCCGCGCCTCAATATCGTCGCGCATCAAGGACAAACTTTTGGCCAACACCCGCAGTTCTGCTGGCGCACCTTGAATACTGCCAGGCTGCTTACCTTGACCAATTTTACGGGCATAGGTTACCAATTGATGCACGGGCTCAGTCAAACTGCCCGACAACCAAATCGCAATCACAATCGCCAGCGCTAAGGTCAAGGCAAAAATCAGCAACATATTATTGCGTAGATGCTGATAACTTTGCTGCCACTTAAGGTTTGACTGATGCAGTAGGGCTAATTGGCTGCCGTTATGATCATAAAGTTTGATCGCCATGGACAGATAGTCTACGGGAATGTTCTCACTGGGCATTTTCAGTAGGCTGGGGAATAGGCTCGCTTGCTCTACCACACTGCGTTTTTCATCGTCGGATAAGGTTGACGCGATTTCGGTACGACCCGTGGCTTGATTGACAAAGCTCACATCGATACCGGTAATGGCTTTAGCTTGTTGAGCGACTTTCTCATCCAATAGGAATCCCATTCCGACCCAAGCTATCAAAGTCGGCGCCTTCACGGGCTGCAACACAAACTGATAGCTGGCATGATCAAAATTGAGGATAGCTAAAGCATTGTTATTGCTGGTGGTCATATCGAATAAGGATTGAATGTCATCCTGAGTGAGTCCGGGTAGACTCGAGGTCAAGAGCTCTCCTTTTGGAGACAACAATACTGCAGCGTCGGCGCCGATACGAGAGCCGTGATTGGATAACACTGACTCAATGGTTTCTTGCTCGCCGGTGGCAATCGCGCGCTTAAAACCAAAATCGGCACTGAGCACGGACAAACTTTGGCTGAGCTGAATACCGCGATTCGAAAGGACTTCGAGAAACACATTGGCACCAATATCTAAACTTTTTTGTTGCTGTAAAAAGTTGTCCCTTTCGGTCGCCGTCAATACAGAAAATGCCGTGGCAAACTGCACTAGAGTCAGCACAATAAAGAAAACTAAAATCAGCCGTGCGCGAAAACTATTTAGCATGTAATGGCTTGCCTTGAGCATCGTAGTGGCCAAATCCCGATGGCGGGGCTGACGGTTTAGCTTGGCGCTCAATGTCTAAGGACAAACTGAGTTGATTCGCGCCAGTGGTTAACATTAGCTCAGTCGGCTCGGAGGCCGCCTTCTGCCATGGATGCCAGAGTTTGACTTTATATCGACCGGCCGCAAGCTCCTTAAACTGGATCTCACCTTTTTCGTCCGTCACCGCGACAATGGGGCTATCCGCCACATAGATAAATGCCTGCATATAATCGTGAATATTGCAGCCAAGTGCGACTAAGCCGGGTTTATCGAACAGGATCGGCGCTTCGGCTTGACCCACATACAATTTAAGTTCGAAAGGTTTCGCCTCGGAAAAGGAATACACATGGTGACGAGTGCGATCTAGGTTAGGAAAATCTACCTTGGCGCCCTTAGGGACCGCCAACACAAAAGGGATAAAGGTTCGATTTTTTTGTGGCATTTCATAATGTACAACAGGCATAGCCTTATCGGGCATCACTGCCGGGATCAACTCCACAACAGTATCGGCAATCGCCTGCTGCTGTAAATCCACCAGCTTAATATTGAGCTCAGCGGCCATGACTTGAGGCGTCAGAGAGGCAGAAACACTCAGAACTAGAGCAAATAAAGCGCGATTTAAGATCATCAGTTACCTCGGGCATAATGATGCAAGGTCAACAAGTACCTTAGCTGAGTACGGCGTAAAACAAACTATTTTTATTCGTCTGGCATTGTACATCACTAATATATCGAATATTCCATTGGAACCTATAGAAGAGCGCCAAAACAGTAATCATTCTAATCGTCCAACTGCCATTACGCATGAAAGTGACCACAAATAATGGATAAACAACATCATACACACATTTAAAGCACGGATAACCACAAGCGTTTAAATCGACTATGGCGCTTAACTGAGATCAAATATCACTGCGAGCTCATTGGCTGAATAAAACAGTTGAATCTAGCCAACATAGGCCTGCCATGAACAATAAGCAATATAACTAACACACTGATCTGGCAAATGACTTTTTGTTGTTCATAGGCAATTAAAGCAAGCCCATATACGCCTCAATCTATCCATCTTTGACTGTAACTTTGCCGGCAATCTAATCTCAACTTATCCCAACTAAAGATAGTCAGGTTTCATATTTTTCGCCGCGAACAAACAAAAAAGGCCTACTTGATGTAGGCCTTTTTTACGCATTTATCCATCGAGAGAAACAAGCTTAACTGACGGTTAGCTCTTTATGCTCTTCGACTTTTTTACTGCCTCGCTTTGCCAGTGCGTAGTAGAACAATGGGGTTAGGATTAGACCAAACACAGTCACCCCAATCATGCCGGCGAATACTGCTACGCCCATGGCTTGACGCATCTCGGCGCCAGCGCCAGTGGAGAATACCATAGGCACTACTCCCATAATAAAGGCGATAGATGTCATCAAGATAGGACGTAAACGTAATCTTGCGGCCTCTAATATTGCATCCATAGGTGCCATACCGTGATCTTGTTTCTCTTTTGCGAACTCGACAATCAAGATAGCGTTCTTAGTCGCAAGTCCTACCAGCACTATGAGGCCAATTTGGGTGAAGATATTGTTGTCACCACCGTAAATTAACACTCCACTGAGGGCTGAGAGCAAGGTCATTGGAATGATTAAGATAATCGCCAATGGCAAGCTTAAGCTCTCGTACTGGGCTGCGAGCACCATGAACACCAGTAAGATCACCAGCGGGAAGACTAACAAGCCCGTATTGCCTGCTAAGATTTGCTGATAGGTCAACTCAGTCCACTCGTAGGTCATACCATTTGGCAGCGTCTCGGCGAGGATTTTCTCAATCGCTGCCTGCGCTTGGCCGGTACTCACACCTGCTGCTGGGCCACCGTTGATTTCAGCGGTCGTAAAGCCGTTATAGTGCATCACTCTGTCTGGGCCTGAGCTTTGGCTGACGTTGATGAACGACCCTAGCGGGATCATATCACCATTCAGATTCGGCACCTTCAGCTGACTTATCTGCTGCGGGCTTTGACGGAATGCCTCATCGGCTTGCATATTCACCTGATAGGTTCGACCGAAACGATTGAAATCGTTGACATAGGTCGAGCCCATATAGGTTTGTAATGTCTGGAAGATTTGATCGAGCGACACTGCCTGCTGTTTCGCTTTAGTTCGATCAATATCCAGTTCAAGTTGTGGCACGTTCACCTGATAGCTAGAGAAAATTCCGGCTAATTGAGGATCGGCCCACGCCTTGTACATCACTTGTTGGGTCACCTGATACAAGGCCTCATAACCAAGGTTGGCTCTGTCTTGAATTTGCAGACGGAACCCTCCTATAGTACCGAGGCCTTGCACAGGTGGCGGCGGGAAGATGGCAATAAATGCGTCTTGAATACCAGCAAACTCTTTATTCAATTGCCCAGCAATGGCATTCGCCGACAGCTCTGGACTCTTACGCAATTCAAAATCATCAAGCGCGACAAACACAACGCCTGAGTTAGGACTATTAGTAAAACCGTTGATGCTAAGGCCTGGGAAGGCAATAGAGTGCGCCACACCTGGGTGATTAAGGGCAATCTCAGACATCTTTTTGATAACGGTATCAGTACGTTCAAGGGATGCCGCATCGGGCAACTGAGCAAACGCCACTAAATACTGTTTATCTTGACCCGGTACATAACCCGTTGGTGTATGAGCAAATTGCACGCCTGTTAGCGCTACCATGCCTAAGTACACTAGGCCGATAATGCCGCCAAAACGGATCACTTTACGCACTAACCAACCATAGCCATCGGATGCACGGCTAAATAAGCGGTTAAAAGGCGCGAACAACCAACCACCGAGCAACTTGTCCATTAGACGGGTTAAACCATCCTTCGGCGCATCATGGCTCTTGAGCAATAACGCGGACAATGCTGGACTCAAAGTGAGTGAGTTAATCGCCGAGATAAAGGTCGAAATAGTGATAGTCAACGCAAACTGTTTATAAAACTGCCCGGTTAAACCACTCATAAACGCCGTAGGAATAAACACCGCCGCCAGCACTAAGGTGGTTGCCACAATCGGGCCGGTCACTTCTTTCATCGCCTTTTGCGTTGCCGCAACTGGGCTTAAACCAGCGGCAATATTACGCTCGACGTTTTCGACCACCACAATTGCATCGTCCACCACAATCCCGATGGCGAGCACGAGTCCAAACAGCGACAGTGCGTTAAGTGAGAAGCCGAGCAAATGCATAAAGGCAAAGGTACCAACTAACGATACAGGCACAGCCACCAGCGGAATAATTGAGGCGCGCCACGTTTGCAAGAACAGCACTACCACTAACACCACCAGCAACACGGCTTCAAGCAAGGTTTTCATCACCGCCTCAATCGAGCCGCGCACGAACACGGTTGGGTCGTAAACGATTTCGTACGTTAATCCTTCGGGGAATCCTTTAGACAATTCAGCCATTTTGGCGCGCACGTCATCGGAAATCTGAATCGCATTTGAACCCGATGCTTGGAACACAGGAATCGCCACTGCATCTTTGTTATCCAGAAGTGAGCGCAGCGCATAGCTTGTCGCACCCAGCTCGATACGAGCCACATCCTTCAAACGATTCACTTCACCGTTTTGGCCAACTTTGACAATAATATCTTCAAATTCAGACAGTTCAGTTAAACGGCCTTTCACGTTAATTAAGAGTTGGAAGTCAGCACTACCACTGGGCTGAGCACCTAAACTGCCCGCTGCCGCCTGTTGGTTTTGCTCGCGCACGGCGGCAATAATGTCCGCTGGCGATAAACCCAGCGCCGAGACTTTATTCGGGTCAAGCCAAATACGCAGGCTGTATTCCCCCGCGCCAAACAAGCGTACCGCGCCCACACCCTTGATACGTGCTAACTCATCTTTTACGTTGAGCGCCGCATAGTTAGACAAATACAGCATGTCATAACGGTTATCTGGCGACAGCAAATGCACCACCATGGTTAAGTCTGGCGATGATTTCTCGGTCACAATCCCGAGGCGTTGAACCTCCTGTGGCAAACGTGGCATAGCGCGATCGACACGGCTCTGTACTTGGTTTTGCGCCCTGTCTACATCTGTGCCAATCGCAAAGGTGATGGTCAAGGTCATGCGCCCATCAGATGTCGCCTGCGATGACATATACAGCATGTCTTCGACGCCGTTAATTTCCTGCTCCAGCGGCGAGGCCACGGTTTCGGCAATCACTTTAGGATTAGCGCCTGGGTAGTTAGCGGTCACCACGACTGTGGGCGGCACAACTTCAGGGTATTCAGTGATCGGCAACTGCCAAACGGCAATCGCCCCTGTGATAAAAAACAGCAGTGAGAGTACGGCTGCAAATATTGGTCTTTTAATGAAAAACTGCGACAACATGGTGTTCTATTCCTTAACCGCGGCTAGCCGTTTCGACCGCTTGCGCCGTCAAAGTATCTTGGTTTTTATCGAGCAATAACTGGGCTTGGCGTAATGCTTCAAGCTTGTCGCTGTCAACCATTTCAACCATATGCGGATCAATTTGCATCTTAGGCCGCACACGCTGCATACCGTTGACGACAATCTTGTCTTCGGCTTCTAAACCTTGAGTGACTATACGCAGCCCTTGGACTTTCTCGCCTAAGGTCACGCCGCGATATTCGACTAAACCATCGGCACCGACGACCAACACAAACTTATTGTTCAGATCTGTGCCAACGGCTTTATCGTCAATCAAGATACCTTCATAAGCGCCGCTGCCTGCGGTGCGAAGGCGGGCAAATAAGCCAGGCAATAAGCTATTGTCTTCATTGTCAAAGGTGGCTCTCACGCGAATGGTGCCGGTTTGCTTATCCATCGCATTATCCACAAAGTCCACCATGCCGATATGCTGATAATCACGCTCATTGGCTAAGGCCATGTACACAGGATTGTCGCCTGCGCGGGGATCGTTGCGTTTCTTCTCGGCCGTTAATTTCACGTATTTAAGGTAGGTTTGCTCATCCACATCAAAATAGGCATACATGCTGGCGGTAGAGACTAAGCTGGTCAGCACACTCTGCCCTGCGGTGACATAGTTACCCGCAGTGACGTTGGCATAGGACACGCGGCCATCAATCGGCGCTTGTACTTGGGTATAAGCTAAATCAAGCTCGGCGCGCATCAGCGCCGCTTTCACCGAAGCCACTGCTGCCGCGGTCTGACGTTTGTTCGACTCACGGGTATCGAGTAACTCGGCGGATACCGCTTTTTGGTCAAACAATTTATGGGCTCGTTCGAAGTCATTGGTGGCCAGTTGCTCAGCAGAGAGTGCGCTAGCAAGATCTGCTTTTAACCGGGCCACTTCCGCTTCAAAAACACTGGGATCGATGCGGAATAACACCTCGCCTTTTTTCACTAAGGCGCCTTCTTTAAAATTCACTGAGTCAATATATCCAGATACACGTGGGATAAGGGTGACACTTTCTGGCGCCTGTAAACGGCCGGTAAACTCGTCCCATTCGGTCACTCGCTCATGCAATACTTGAGCGACATCCACCATAGGCGCACTAGATGCTGGCCCCTGCTGCGCTGTTTGCTCACCACAAGCAGAAAGAACGAAAGCGGCCACAGCCGTTAACATCATTATTCGTAAGGGTTTATTGCTCTTCATATTACTATCCTCAAAGTGGCGGGCATGTCACGCTGTTCGAACCACACACATTTAAATACCGACTGGTAAAAAATATTCTGTACTGGACGGTAATATATAGCGTAAAATGACTCTGTCAACAAATTTATGTACCGATTGGTATTAAATTAAAGGCGCGCACTAACCTTCACTTTGCAATGCGCCCTTAGGCGGTAAGCCACAAGTTTGATCTTCAACGCATTTTTATGAATATTGAGGCGAACGCTGACTGACACGGATTGAATGCTGAACTTAGGTGACAGCTTGAATGACTAAGTAGACAGATCCCCTTAGTCAGTCATCAGTCAGCAAGTGTGGCTGGACACGGACTAAACCCATGTCTATCCTAGGGGCAATTGAGAATTGAGGAGCCTAATGATGTCAACCGTCACCCCGACGCCCTGTGTAGGTCGCCCACGTGCCTTCGACACTGACGATGCATTAGCCAAAGCCTTAGAAGTCTTTTGGCGCAAAGGTTTTGAAGGTACGTCGTTAACCGATTTAACCCAAGCTATGGGCATTAATAAGCCAAGCCTTTATGCCGCCTTCGGCAATAAAGAACAGTTATTTCTCAAAGCGATAGAATTATATGAACAACGCCCCTGTGCGTTTTTCTATCCCGCGCTGGAGCAGAAAACCGCCTATCTAGTGGTCGAGTCAATGCTGCTCGGGGCCGCGAGCTCCTTGGTGGATAAAAGCCATCCGCAGGGATGTTTGATTGTTCAAGGGGCATTAACCTGCAGTGAAGCAGGGCAAGCGATTAAAGACACTTTGATTAATCGTCGCCGCGACGGTGAAATCGCCCTGTGCGAAAGATTGCAACGCGCTAAAGATGAAGGGGATTTGCCCGCAGATGCCGAGCCGTTACTGCTTGCCCGTTATGTCGGCACAGTATTGCAAGGCATGGCCGTACAAGCGACCAGTGGGATTTGCCCGAATGAATTACGCAAAGTCGCCGAGCTAGTGCTCGCTAACTTTCCGCGCAATGATGAGTCCTGATCCATAAATTCTAATGCACAAATCCTAATGCGCACAAACAATAAACCCCAGTTGAGTTCTCACTTAACTGGGGTTTAATTTATGCTTTGCTTTATTTCTGTCCAACCATTTACTTCTGCACAACCAAGAGTTCTCTAAACTGTTGCCTGAGTCGTTTCAATAATGGCAAGTTGCTTTTATCTTGATGCTGGATCACATCGACGTTTGCATACCAGCCTATCTGCTCAAATTCTATGGGAACGCGAGTCAAGTTACCCGATAAAACTGAGCTGGATGCCATATGCTCTGGCAACAGACACCAACCATGGCCCTGTAATGCGAGCTCCAATAACACGTAATAGTTATCGGCATACCAAACATCAGGACTGAACGCCTGCTGAAAACTGCTGGTTTTAGTATTACGTGAGCGGATGCATAATTGTCGATACAGTCGCAATGAGTCTATGTTCGGTGCAACTGATTTCGCTAAGGGATGCGAACTCGCCACATACAGATCAAATTGAATCACACCAATACTCTCAAAATCGATACTACTTGGCATAGATAATTCGCTAAAAATTAGTCCTGTAGATGCTCTTCCCGAATGCACCATGTCGATAATATCTATGCTTGAGGCACTGAGAAACTCGAGTTCGATATTAGGGAAATCACTTTCTAACAACTGAATGATTTCAGATATTCTCTGTATAGGAATGCCTTCATCCATCGCAAGGCACACTTCTGAAGATTGACGACTAAAAAGCGATAAGGCGGTATGTTTGAGCCTTCTATGTTGAAGAATCGTCGCTCTTGCGTAGGGCAATAATTTACTGCCTTCGGCCGTTAATACCGGATAACGACCCGAACGGTCAAATAACTCAACCCCACAATCAATTTCAAGATTCATCACATGCTGGCTAATCACGGATTGTGCTTTCTTCAATTGCCTTGCGGCATTCGAAAATGAACCAGATTCTACGGTTTCTATAAAGGCTTCGAGCTGTTCGAGACTAAACATATCGCTTTTACCGATACTATCTAACTATTACTTATCCCTATACTAGATAAAATTATGGCCATAGTCACATTGAATGAATGGGAAATAGCCATGAAAACGACAGAACGTATCTTTAACGCCTTACTCTTTGAAGCGATTGCACTCGCGATTATTATCCCGGTTTCTGCCCTCATATCAGGCAAGGGAACCAGTGAGCTTGTCATAGTCGGTATCGCTTTGAGTCTTTATACCGTGGTGTGGAACTACTTCTACAACCTAGGATTCGACAGGGTATTTGGGGCAAATCGAGAGCGACGCACTTTAAAAAACCGAATACTGCATACCTTTGGATTTGAAGGGGGACTTATTTTCATTAGCATACCGACCATCGCTTGGTTTTTACAGATAGGCTGGTTGGCAGCCATGGGCTTAGAAGCGGCTTTTTTGATCTTTTTCTTCTTCTACAGCACCCTATTCCATTGGTGCTATGACAAGTATCAGCCCTATAAGACTTGGTTTACGATGCAAGCCACCAAGGTCAAATAGCCCAGCCAACATCAACATCAACACAACACACCATCAAACGAACCTCACTAAGCACTTTAGCGGTTCGTTTGATGGCCGTTTTGAAACCTATCCATTTCAATTTCTTCTACTTAGCAAAAATGCTAAGCCTGTTCATTCGTTGCCCAGCGCAAAATCCCACTTAAATATGGTAAACACAGTAAACGAAAGTAATAGACCCGCACACAGCAAACTGAGGTTGTTGAAATATCCTATGAACATCACAAAAGTACTCGCTATCAATAATTAATATTCAAATCATTAGTCTAGATATAATTCTTTATGCTATAAAAGCCATATATTAAGCAGGGAGATGGAAGCAAAATGCGTGTAGGGAACAGAGTGAAGCTCAGGATGCAGCAGGCATTAAATTTGCCCTCAGCATTAATACTTAGCGTCGTTTTATTACTCGCATCTATGGTTTACAACATGGCACTCGCCCAAGAAAGCAATGCTGTGCCCGCAGAATCCCAACCTCAAACGATAACTTTAGCTGCAGAAGACAGTTGGCCGCCCTTTGCCAATCAGTTTGGCCAAGGTATTTCCCACCGTTTAATTCAAGCCGCCTTTAAGCAGTCGCATATTGAAGTAAATAGCTTAGTCGTGCCCTATTCTCGTGCCTTGATGATGGCAGAAAAAGGCGCAGTAGACGGGGTATTTAATGTCACCCGCGAGATCAGCACCGAGCAACGTTTTATCTTTGGCAAAACCCCACTGCTTGTTGCAACCGCATCATTTTATCAAAAAAAACAAAAACCTATATTGGCTGACAACAAATGGGCACTACCAAAAGGCGCGGTTATTGGAGTAATTAAAAGCTATGAATATGGCGATGAGTTTCCCAAATTAGTCAAACAGCAACAGCTCAATATCGTCACCGTCGCTAATCAGCAGCAATTAATTAATTTATTGTTGATTGGACGCATAGATGCCGCCTTAATGTTCGATTTAGTCGCGAAAGAAAACCTGAAAAAAATGGGCGTAGATGATGACGTCATTCCTGTATTTGCTAACCATAGCAGCGATATTTTTTTGGCATTCTCGAAGGAAAACCCACAGGCGCAGACCTTAGCGACCCAACTCGACGCGGGCTTATCACTGCTAAAAGCCACAGGCCAATACGAAAAATTACTCTTAGTCGCTGACTAATTCCCTATCGCTGCGAGCGAATAATCTCTTGATTCACCCAATATAATAGCTGCTTGATGGCCTTAGACAGGATCTGATTCTGGCGCACAATATAGCCCAAACTGGTTGTGGGAAATTGTGGCAGCGGAGTGACTTTAGTGGTCAAATTCGCCTTAGTATAAACCGAAAACTCCGGCACGATAGCGACCCCAAATCCCGCCTCGGCCCAATCGATTTGCGCGTCAACACTGCCCACCTCCATAATTCTGTAATTCGATAAGTTCAGCGACGGCAGTGCGGGATCGAGCAATTCGCGAGTTCGCGTATCGTGACCCAGTAGAATTAACGTCGGTTGCTCGGCTAAGGGCGTATCCACAGAAGGCGTTGCCTGTTGCCATTGTTGTAAATTGTCCCCGATTGCACACCATTTAATCTGTTGTAGTTCAGTAAAATGCAGTGGCTGACTCTCCTTTTGCGCGATCACAAACCCTAAATCCGCCTCGGCATTGGTCACTAACTCAGAAGCTTGGGATGAGGTAGTATTGAGCAGCGAGAAATCAATCCCAGGGAACTCCGCCTTAAAGAGCTGAAACGGCTGGATCAACAATAACCGCGAGATAATGTCGCTGGCGGCGATGGTCAAGGTACCCTGACTAAGGTCGTTAATCGCATTGAGATCCGCCTGACAGATTTGTAGCTCCATCAAAGTCTTTTGACTCGTCTCCAACAGACGAAACCCTGCCTGCGTTAATCGAAAGGGATTACGATCAATCAACTTGACCCGAGTGCTTTGCTCTAACTGCTTAATATGCAAGCTAACATTGGGCTGCGTCATGTGCAGCGCCGTGGCCGCTTTGCCAAAATGCTTATGTTCAGCCAAAGTCACAAAAGTCTTTAACCAATTTATATCGAGCATAAAACCCCCTATTGCAGAGTATTAGCGTTAATTATCACCAATGATATATGAAATCCTTATTGAGATGATAACCATAATTAATTTCTCTTATTCAAATGACGGGTCTAGCATAGCGTCTTAATCAATGTGGAGATGATGTTATGCCGTCTATCGTGGTTGTGGGTGCAAATTGGGGTGATGAAGGCAAAGGCCGCATCGTAGATTATTTAGCCGCGGATGCCGCTGCCAGTATTCGCTTTCAAGGCGGTAACAACGCCGGACATACCGTAGTCAACGACTATGGCACCTTTAAATTACACCAATTACCGAGTGGCATTTTCAACCCTAACTGCATTGCAGTATTGGGCCCTGGCATGGTGATCAGCCCAGAAAAGCTCAGCGTTGAAATTGCTGAAGTACAAGCAACAGGTGTTGAAGTCAAATTATGCATTTCTGACCGTGCGACCCTGTGCTTACCTTTGCATGCATTAGAAGATACCTTAGAAGAACAACGTCTTGGCGATTTAGCCTATGGTTCAACCCGTCAAGGGATTGCACCTGCCTATGGTGATCGCGTGATGAAAAAAGGCATTTTAGTCGGTTGGTTAAACCAACCTGAAGTGCTGCAAGAACGTATTCAATTTATGCTCGACTGGAAAATGCCACAATTAAAGGCACTTTATCCAAGCTGTGATTTTAATCAAACTGCCGCTGAAATGACTGCATGGTTATTAGAAGTGACTGCGCCATGGCGTCCATTTATTTGCAATGTGACTGAGCCATTAAAAGCATTACAAAAACAAGATGCAAGCTTACTGTTTGAAGCGCAATTAGGTGCTGGCCGCGACTTAGTGTACGGCGAATACCCTTACACCACCTCATCAAACGTGACTGCGGCTTACGCAGGTATCGGTAGTGGTTTACCTGCGCTACGCCCAGAGCGCGTAATTGCGGTAGCGAAAGCCTTTAGCTCATCAGTAGGTACAGGCACGTTAGTGACGGCAATGGAAGAGCAAGACGCGTTCCGTGAAAACGCCAATGAATTTGGTGCAACCACAGGCCGTCCACGTGACATGGGTTACTTCGATGCTGTTGCCACCCGTAATGGTGTTGAGCTGCAAGCGGCAACTGAAATTGCCCTAACTAAGATTGATTGCCTTTCAGGGATGAAAGATCTGAAAATCTGTGTTGCCTATGAAGGTGAGCACACTGAGAACCCAATTTGGCCACAAACTGCCGCGTTGAGCCCAGTGTATGAGCAAATGCCAAGCTGGAGCGAAGATATTACCGGTTGTCGCACCTTTGAGAGCCTGCCAGTGGCCGCGCAACACTATGTTGAACGTATTGAAGCCCTAATGGGTGTGCGCGTTAGCATGGTTTCTGTTGGGCCTGAGCGCGATCAAATGATCATCCGCTAGTCGCGAAGTTTACCCTACAAAAAAGCCATATTCGCTTCGGTGAATATGGCTTTTTACTTTTATATCGTTTGTCATTGAAGAATCTCTCAAGACGCTGGTAGCTGGATTGATATATCTAGTACTAAGTATTTGATACTCAAAGATCGCAGCGTAATGAAATGGCATTACTCTTCAAATACGTATTTATCTATCATACCGACCATACGGCCAATTTCGGGTTTAGTAATAGTGTCATTCGCCCCCAATGCTATTGCCTTTATACGGTTATCCTCGCTCATTAGGGAAGAAAACATCACAATCGGCATGTGTTGATATGCCTTGGATTCTCTTAAGCGTTTAACCAGATGCATGCCATCCATGCGAGGCATTTCAACGTCCGTGATTACAGCACTGACAAAGTCTGAAATAGAAGCATTATCTTGTTCAGCCAGACTCTCAAATTCCATTAGCATTTCAAGCGCATCACCACCATCTTTAGCTGTAATAATGTTATAACCTGCACTGCGGAGCGTATTTTCAATCATTTTGCGAATAAAAGCGGAGTCATCGACGACCAAAATGGTTTTCGCTTCTCGTTTCGCCAGCATTTTATCATTGATCAGCACGCTCCTATCGAGGGTGACATCGTACTTATCCATACTCAGCTCGGGATTGATATCGGCAATGATTTTCTCAAAATCCAATATCATAATCAGCATGCCATCACGGCGAACCACGGCAACGACACAATCATTTTCACCCGCTTCTAAAAACTGACTCGGCGATTCAACTTGCTCCCACGACACCCGATGAATACTACGAACACTATCAATTAAGAAGCCATTAATCATCTTATTAAAATCAGTGACGATAACGACCTTATGGGTTAAATCTTCCGGTGTCGATATGCCTAGCCAACCAGCAAGATCGACTAAAGGGATCAGCTTTTCTCGCAAAGAGAACACCCCCACCATATGCGGTTGTGCATTGGGATAGTCGGAGGTTTCTGGCACCCGAATCACTTCCCGCACTTTGGCGACATTGATCCCGTAATGACAGACTTTATGGCCGCCGTTAGGGAGAATCTTATGCAGATGAAACTCAATAATCTCGAGTTCATTTGTGCCACTTTCGGTCAATATTTCTGATTTTTTTATTTCGCTCATATGAAGCTCTCAACCTAGCAAATCAACATAAGAAAGGTATTCCAGCTATCAGTATAGGAAGGGATTAATGAGTTAGGCACGATAGTGCGATTTTACTGCCTGATTAGCGTGATATTTCTTGAATATGAGTTGATCACAGATTGATCACGGGCTTACTTTTGTTTAAAGAGATAAGCCGCTAAACTAATGCGCAATAAAACTATCTAAAATAGCCGTAACCCATGCCGCAATTTAGCCCGACCTTTTCCTTTCCAGTGCAAATCTACTATGAAGATACTGATTTTTCTGGCGTGGTGTATCACCCCAACTTTTTGAAATACTTCGAGCGTGCCCGTGAGCATGTAATTGGTGCGGAGCGTTTAAGTGCCTTGTGGCAACAAAACCAGCTGGGTTTTGCTGTGTATCGTAGCGATATGCTGTGCCATGAAGGGGTGGAGTTTGCCGATATTATCGATGTGCGCACTCAGTTTTACTTCGAAAGTAAGTACCGCACTGTGTGGCAGCAGGAGATTTGGCGTCCACAAGGTAAAAAGCCTGCCGTCACCGCCACCATTGAAATGGTGTGTATGAATCAAGCTCGCCAATTAGCGCCTATGCCAGCGGAGTTAATCGCCGTTTTAAGCCAAGGTTTTGCCTCAAAGGTGCAAAACTAATACGGGCGATTTGACTAAAGTGATAATGAATATCGTTAGAGCCCCGTAGGAATGGGGCGAGCAACGACTCATTAAAGCTGCCCTAACGTTAATTGATGTCGGATTTACTGGGTCTAACATTACTCAGAGTTGGTTTAATGAATGGCTGATTTAAATGTGATGCAGCTTAGCCCAATTCATTTCAAGTTCGGCGGCACGCATGGGCTTAGCATAATACATGCCTTGAAGGGTATCGACGCCCATAGCGACGAGTATCTCTCTGATTTCAGGGGTTTCAATCCCTTCGACAGTCACCTCATAACCGAGTTTTTTAGCAATATTAATACTGGCTTCGAGGATATATTCCGACGGTTTATCCTGCTCGAGATCCTTTAAAAAGGCTTTATCGATTTTGACTTCATTGACGGGTAGATGCTTCAAGTAAGCCAGTGAAGAATGACCGGTACCAAAATCATCAATTGCGAGCCTAACCCCTAACGCACGAATTTTATCTAAGGTTTCGACCGCCTTAGTTAAATCCGCCATTAAGGTACTCTCGGTAATTTCAATCATTAAGGATTCGGGCGGAAGTTTGTAATGCGCCAATCTCGCCGCAATTTCTTGGGGCAAGGTTTCACTGTCAAGATCCCGTGTTGATAGGTTGACTGCAACGCACAATTGTATCCCTGCAGCGCGCCATTTTGCCTGCTGCGCTAACACTTGGTCGAGTGCCCATTGGCTCACTAAATCAATCATGCCAGCATATTCGGCTAAGGGGATAAACTCGCCAGGAGAAATAACCCCAAGCTCGTCGTGCTCCCAGCGCATCAAGGCTTCAACCTGAAAACACCGTCCCGTCGCAATATCCTGTTTCGCTTGATACACCATATACACTTGATTGCGTTGTAAGCCTTTGGGCAAGCTATCGATAATTCTCAGTTCTCTTAACTGTTGAATATCATCATTCGCGGCATAGTAAGCAATCGCGCTACGAGAGTGACGGGCTTTCTTCAGCGCCAAATCGACGCGACGTAACATCTGGCTCGTGTCGGCGTGGTGTTCATGTAAATGCACACAACCGATTTGAAGTTTAACGCTGACAGGCGTGTTCTTAATGCTAAAAGGCACCTGCAAACGGCCTCTTAAATGAATGAGTTGCTCCTCAGTCAACGCTTGCTCGTAATATAGGCAGAACTCATCGCCATTGAGCCGTGCGATTAATCTTGGAGATAAACTTAAGCTGTTTAACCGTTCTGCAAATTGCTTTAATAGGATATCGCCAAATACAAACCCAAAAAGATCATTTACATAGCGAAATCGATAAATATCAATCAGCACTAGCGTCCCTTGAGTCAGCGGCATCATAGAGGCCAGCGTACGTTTCAAGCCAACGCGATTCACCAGCCCTGTTAGCTTATCCTTCCCCACACTTGCGGGTAAGGCCTTTAATAACTCATCTAAGGTATGGTACAGAGGTGCAAACTCTTGGGGAACAATGCCAATGTCTAAAGCTTGGCGCTCAATCTTTTGTTGCTCTAATTGGGTACAAAGTTGTGCTAAAAACTTTTGCTGTGACCGTAGCGACCTATATTTTGCCTGCAATATATACAATGAAAATATCAATAAAATGAGCGAAGCAACGACTAACCCGATTTCGAACATACCTTGGCCTCTGCTTTACCGCGTAAGCTTATTATCAAATGGCACTGCAGTTGAGTGCCTAAGCGCCATTTGAGTTCCATTTAGGCCTAACGATTATTGGTAACTTTCTCTAATTGAATGGAATTTTTCCATAAATTCATCACTGGCTAAATCATCGGTTGTCACGGGTAAACCACGGGCAACAAATACACCAAGACGTTGTTCTAACTCTGTACCTGCCCGTAGCTCACCGGTATAGAAGGCCGCTGCACGGATAAAGTCGAGATAGGTAACGTGATCAGGCAGATAAGGTAAATCGGCCCAGCGCTCAACCACTTCCATCACTTCGGTAGAAAAATCCCAACTCTTTAACACAGCACGACCTAAGGGCCCCTGCATTTTACGAACGAGCGCGCGTAATTGATCAATGCTCGTAAATAAATGCGGCTGCGCCTCAGCTTCGGTCAACACAGGTAAAGCGCCGATGTTATGTACGAGTCCGGCTAAGGTTAAGGTATCAAAATTTAATCGACTGGTTGAATGGCGTTTATTATACATCTGCAACATGGCACAGGCGGCTGCGGTCACATCGATTGAGGTACGCCACACTTCATCCATGACTTCCCACACCATTTCATTGGTGGAAATGAATAATTGCTCCATAGCCACCGAAGTTGCGATGCTTTTAATTTGGATTAAACCAATGCGTGAGACCGCACTGTTAATACTTTCAGCGGGTACGCCTCGACTGTATAAGGCGCTATTGGCCACCTTAATGATACGGGCAGAAATCGCCGCATCTTGGCCGATCACTTCAGCCACTTGTTTAAGGCTAGCATCGGAGCGTCCGACCACTTCTTGCACCCGCATCGCCACTTCCGGCAACGTCGGTAGCACTAAGGCATCATCTTTTAGTTTTTTTAATAAACTGACTAACAGTAGATGTTCGGTAGACATCTTAGCTCCCATCAATCTGTAAACATGAACATTGGATAGTTGGAGTATATCAGCTGGCTGTCATTAGATACGTAGAAAAAAGCAACGGACGTTAATAAATTGTATGATTGCGTTATCAATTTTGCCTTAATTATCGGCTTTAATCTTCTACAGTAATTATCACCAGAGCTGAAATGTTCCTCGCTGCTCGCTCACGCTAAACGCCCTATATTCGCAAAATGTGAAGTACCACTAAAGTTAGTGAAGGCAATTTGCATAACCCTACTTTCATTGTGTAAAATCCCGCCCCCGCGCACCGCGCCATTTATTCATCGATTAATTAACCAATTTGAGAGTGATTATGTTTAAACCAGAGCTATTATCTCCCGCAGGGACGCTGAAAAACATGCGCTACGCCTTTGCCTATGGCGCAGATGCTGTGTATGCCGGTCAGCCGAGATATAGCCTAAGGGTACGTAACAATGACTTCAAAATGGAAAACCTTGCCACAGGCATACAAGAAGCCCATGCGTTGGGTAAAAAACTGTATGTTGTGAGCAACATAGCACCTCACAATGCCAAGCTAAAAACCTATATCAAGGACATGGAACCCGTAGTGGCGATGAAGCCAGACGCGCTGATCATGTCCGATCCGGGTTTAATCATGATGGTGCGTGAGGCCTTTCCCGATCAGGTAGTGCATTTATCGGTACAAGCCAATGCCATCAACTGGGCCTCGGTCAAGTTTTGGCAAACCCAAGGGATTAAACGTGTGATCCTGTCGCGCGAACTGTCCTTAGATGAAATCGAAGAAATTCGTCAACGCTGCCCAGATATTGAACTCGAAGTCTTTGTGCATGGCGCCCTCTGCATGGCGTATTCAGGCCGTTGTTTGCTCTCGGGTTATATCAACAAACGCGATCCAAACCAAGGCACTTGTACTAATGCTTGTCGCTGGAAATACGATGTACACGAAGCGCAGCAAAACGACAGCGGCGACATCATTGCTATGCCTAATGCAGTACAAATCGAAACTCCGACGACTTTAGGTGCGGGTGCGCCCACGGATCAAATCTACCTACTGCAGGAAGCCAATCGTCCCGGCGAATACATGCCAGCCTTTGAAGATGAGCATGGTACTTATATCATGAACTCTAAGGACTTACGTGCGATTCAACACGTTGAGCGCCTGACCCAAATGGGTATAGACTCACTTAAAATTGAAGGCCGCACTAAGTCTTTCTATTACGTCGCCCGCACAGCACAGTTGTATCGCCGCGCGATTGAAGATGCTTCATCGGGTAAAGATTTCGACCGCAGCCTAATGAATCAATTAGAAGGCCTAGCCCACCGTGGTTATACCGAAGGCTTTTTGCGTCGCCATGTGCATGATGAATATCAAAATTATGACTATGGCTACTCAGTCAGTGACACCCAACAATTTGTGGGTGAACTAACGGGTAAACGTAACCTTGCGGGATTGGCTGAAATCGAAGTGAAGAACAAGTTTTCCGTTGGCGACAGTGTCGAGCTGATGACACCGCAGGGCAATATCAGTCTGACGATTGAACAACTTGAAAATCGAAAGGCTGAAGCGGTTGCAGCGGGCTTAGGTTCTGGGCACACTGTGTATCTGCCCGTGCCGAAAGAGGTCGATTTGAGCCACGGTATTTTGCTGCGTAACCTGCCCCAAGGTCAGGATACGCGCAACCCACATGAACTAGGTTAAGGTCATGGCATTACTGATCGACGATAGCTGCATCAACTGCGACATGTGTGAGCCTGAGTGTCCTAATCAGGCCATCACTATGGGCGAAGAGATCTATGAAATCGATCCCGACCGCTGCACCGAATGCGTGGGGCATTACGACAAACCGACTTGCGTGTCTGTCTGCCCAATTGATTGCATCGACCCAGATCCAAACCGCGTCGAATCCAACGACGAGCTGTTAGTGAAATTTGCCGTGCTAACGCAAAAAGCTTAATCACATCCCAGACCGAGTGGTAATCTAACCTCTCGGTCAAATCCGCCCTCATCCCCGCCTAAAACAATGCAACAGACATGCATATAAACAGTATGTAAAACCATTTAAGCGCATAAACCCGAGCATTTAATTACAGCTTGATAAAAACACTACTTTAGACTGACACTGGTTTAGTTCTGTCTGTCAAAAAACTAACAGACGGTATTTATCCCTTCTTCACAATTTATAGTTCAAGACATAATGTCGCTTGATAAATCACCATTTTTGCAAGCTGTGTCACTTTAATGGATTGAGAGTTATTATTTTGACGCTTATTTGTACGACTCAATCATCATTCCTGTACAAACTCATTCACGCCTCAATTGTAAATCAAGTGTTACATTTTAATTTTATGAATGAGCTAAGCCTTAAGCATTAAACTGGGCAGGTTGAAAATACCTTCTACATTGGATTATGTCTCGAAGTCCGTGGAGACATAAAAAGAAAATGGAGTTCAACATGCATAAGAAACATTTAATAGCAGTCGCAGTCGCAACTGGACTTGCTTACTTCCCTGTTAACGCTAATGAATACCAAGCCACTATGGTCAATGTGCCGCAATCTAAAGCCATCAAAGATACTTACATCGTTGTATTCAATACCCCAAGTGTTCTTAATCTAAGTAATAACAACACCATAGCTGAATTCGCGGTTCAACAAGCCGAGAGTTTAGTCAATCAATATGATGTCAGAGTGATGAAAAACTTTGGCAATGTGCTCAACGGTGTACTCGTCAATGCCAGTGCCCAACAAGTTAAAGCACTGCTTAAAGATCCAAACGTGAAGTACGTAGAACAAGATCAAGTGATGTCGGTAACGCCCATGATGGAAGCCAATGCGGACCAACCGAGTCCGACCTGGGGCATAGACAGAATCGATCAACGCAACTTGCCATTGGATAACAACTATCACACGGATTACGATGGCTCAGGTGTGACCGCCTTTGTTATCGATACTGGCGTGCTAAATACCCACAATGAGTTCGGCGGCCGCGCAAGCAGTGGCTATGACTTTATCGATAATGATTACGACGCGACTGACTGTAACGGCCATGGTACCCATGTGGCGGGGACGATTGGTGGCTCAACCTACGGTGTCGCAAAAAACGTCAATGTAGTGGGTGTCAGAGTGCTCAACTGTTCAGGTTCTGGCAGTAACTCTGGCGTGATTGCTGGGATAAACTGGGTGAAAAACAATGCTTCTGGTCCCGCCGTCGCGAACATGAGTTTAGGTGGCGGCGCCTCCCAAGCCACAGATGATGCCGTCAATGCCGCCGTAGCTGCGGGGATCACCTTCGTCGTCGCGGCCGGCAATGACAATAGTAACGCCTGTAACTATTCACCTGCTCGTGCCGCGGATGCCATCACTGTCGGTTCAACCACCAGTAACGATTCCCGCTCGAGTTTTTCTAACTACGGGACTTGCCTTGATATCTATGCGCCCGGTTCGAGCATAACTTCTTCTTGGTATACCTCAAATTCAGCGACTAATACCATTAGTGGCACCTCAATGGCTTCCCCCCATGTGGCAGGCGTCGCGGCATTATACTTAGATGAAAATCCTAACCTCTCCCCCGCACAGGTGACTAACTTACTCAAGACGCGCGCCACTTCGGGCAAAGTCACAGATGCTAAGACAGGCTCACCGAATAAGTTACTGTTTTCACTTGCAAGCGATGATGGTGGCTGTGGTAATAATTGCCCCGTTGACGAGACTCAGCTGCAAAATAATCTGGGTATCGCGATCAGCGGAGCCACAGGTTCAGCAACTTATTACTACATTGATGTCCCCGCAAATGCGGCCAGTTTAGGCATCAACCTCGCGGGGGGGTCTGGCGATGCGGATATTTATGTCAGCCAAGGACAAAAACCGACGACGACCAGCTATCAATGCCGCCCATATCAAAATGGTAACAATGAGAGCTGTAATTTCACCGCACCTGCGGCGGGTCGTTGGTATGTGATGGTCCAAGGCTATAACAATTATGCTAACGCCCAGCTTACCGCCAGCTACAACCTTAATGGCGGCGGAAATTGTACCGATGCGAACTGCTTAACCAATGGCGTACCTGTCACGAATTTGAGCGGAGCAACGGCAACTGAAGCCCTGTATAAAATCGTCGTCCCTGCCAATAGCCAGCTGAATATTGCCACCAGTGGCGGCACTGGCGACGTGGATCTGTATGTCAAAGCAGGGACAATCCCAACGACCACCAGCTATGATTGTCGCCCCTATAAAAATGGTAACAATGAAAGCTGTTCGATTACCGTGACTCAAGCGGGAACTTACCATGTGATGTTACGTGGTTATGCTAATTACTCGGGCGTTCAACTGAGTGCAAGCTACTAGCGAGTGAATCGGTTCAGTGAGTTTTGAATCAAACTCAAGCCCACTAAGGTAACAACTGAGTGGGCTTTTTAGTGGTTTATTCAGAAGGCTATCTCGCTAAGTAGCATTAATAGCTTGATTAATAACTTGGAGACTTAGCGAGAATAACCGTTGGTTTGGCTTCGAGTTGCAGACGCTCGATCACAGCGGCGAGCTTTTCAACGCTAAGGCGAATTGGGGTCGGCATACTGGCAAATTCGATGCTGAGCAGCAAGTTTTTCACTTCGAGCCCTAATTCTGTATCGCCTTCAATACTCAACTTACGCTGGAAGAATAGCGTATCAGGATCTTCCTTTGCTGCTGCCACTAACACTAGTTCAGCCGAATTGGCACTAAAGCTCACCTGCGCGTCGGTCAACTCTCTGACTTGCCACTTGCCATTAAAACTCACCTCAAAGGCCAGGTTTAAGTCTTCCACTTGAATCGCGACCCATTTATCAGTCAAAAATCCGAGTTCATCGTCTGCCGCTTGTTCGGCGAGTAACAGCCCAAGTAATTGACTGATGGCTTTCGCTTTGAAACTAAAAGGCAACTTAGCGAGGGGAAAGCCGATGGCTTTTGGGGTGAATTCTAAAAGTTGTTGAGCGATTTTTGCGGAAAAAACAGCGGACATGGCGGGAACCCTACAAGAATAAAACATATATATCCCAGTTTATCGGGATTTTATGATCTTAAACCTGTTTTAAATCAATTCATCGCCATTCAATCTTACCTACACTCTGCGGCTATCATTTTATCGGGAGCATCACTATGGAGCTATTGTGTCCAGCAGGAAATCTGGCCTCGCTAAAGTCGGCATTGCATGCCGGAGCCGACGCTGCGTATCTAGGACTAAAAGACGACACCAACGCGCGCTCATTTGCAGGATTAAACTTCACCCCCGCAAAGTTGCAAGAAGCCACTGAGCTCACGCAAAAACACGGCAAGAAAATCTTTTTAACCTTAAATACCTTTCCAAAACAGGGCGAAGAACACCGTTGGTATCAAGCCATCGATCTCGCCGCAAAACTGGGAATGGATGCGTTGATTGCTGCCGATCTTTCTTTGCTCGATTATGCCCATCAACATTACCCACACTTGCCGCTGCATTTGTCGGTGCAAGCCAGTGCGACCAATCTGGGCGCGCTCAGCTTTTATAAAGAAGCTTTTAACATCGCCCGAGTCGTGTTACCACGGGTGTTATCCATGAAACAAGTGCGTGACCTTGCCAAAGTCAGCCCAGTGGATTTAGAAGTGTTCGCCTTCGGCAGTCTATGCATTATGGCCGAAGGGCGTTGCCAGCTGTCATCCTATGTGACGGGTCAATCGCCCAACACGGGCGGCTCTTGTTCACCGGCAAAACACGTGCGCTGGCAGGAAGAAGGACAGAACCGATTAACCCTGCTCAACGATGTGTTGATTGATAAATCAGCCCTCGATGAACGGATGGGTTATCCCGTAGTCTGCAAAGGCCGTTACATCACGGAAGATCAAGATTCGCCGCAGTATTTGCTCGAATCACCGACCAGTTTAAATACTTTAAGCCTACTGCCCGAACTCGCCAAGGCGGGCATAGTGTCGCTAAAAATCGAAGGCCGCCAACGCAGCCCAGCCTATGTTGAGCAAGTCACGAGAGTTTGGCGCCAAGCCATAGACACCTATCTGGATAATCCTGAGCTGTACCCAACAAGCCAGAACCAACCCCATTGGGAACAAGCCCTTGCAAAAGTTTCCGAAGGTCAAATCACTACACTTGGCGCCTATGAGCGTGATTGGCAATAAAGGTTAATGAACAGAGCGCCAGATTAATAAAGGACAAGTTATGCATATTTCCCTAGGCCCGCTGTTGTATTGCTGGCAAAAACAACAGGTCACTGATTTTTATCAGCAAGTCGCCGCCAGTCAAATCCCCTTAGTGTATTTAGGTGAGGCCGTCTGCAGTCGCAGACGCGAACTCAAATGGGGCGATTATCTGGAGCTGGCGCAAATGCTCAAGCAGGCGGGTAAAGAAGTCGTGATTTCAACGCTGGCGTTAATCGAAGCGCCATCGGAATATACTGAGCTTAAACGCCAAGTCGATAACGGCGAATTTATGGTCGAAGCGAACGATATGGCAGCTGTCTATCTCGCCAACGAGCACAAGCTGCCCTTTGTCTGCGGCGCGAGTATCAATAACTACAATCGCGCCAGTTTAGACATTTTGCAGCGATTTGGGATGCAAAGGTTTGTGATGCCAGTGGAACTCTCAAAGGCTTGGCTTAGCCAAGTGATCCAACAAAAGCCGTCATTTGAAGTGGAAGTGCTCGGCCACGGCTATTTACCCCTCGCCCATTCGGCGCGCTGCTTTACCGCTAGGCACAAACAGCTCACCAAAGATCATTGTGAAACAGTGTGCCGTGAATACAGCAAAGGGCTACTCGCGCAAACCCAAGAGCTGCAGCCTTTGCTCAGGCTCAATGGGATCCAAACTCAATCCGCCAGTTGTTTAGATTTACGCAGTGAAATAACGACAATGGCAAAGATGGGGATCGATGTGTTTCGGGTATCACCCAGTAGTTTTGACTGCATCACCACAGCCAATGCCTTGGTCGATGCAATTAACACGCCTGAAAATGCTCAACATTTTGCGATTAGCAGCGATGTGAACCTAGAGACAACCCAGTGTAACGGCTATTGGTTTGGAGAAGCAGGCCTTGCTGTGCATGCCAATCCCTAGCACGACTCAGAGCCTTAGCCAGAGTCTGAGTCAGAAGATGAGACTGAGCTAGAAACTGAGCTTGGGCCTAAACATGAGCCAGAGCTTAATCTAACGAGGAATCTGAGCTGGAACCATAATCTGAATTTAAGCCAACATCGACGTTAACTTAAGGAATGAGTTTAACCAGTGAAGTTTCACTCTTGGCTGGTTCGCTCTTGGCTGGCGTTTAACTGACTAAAAAGCAGCACAGTGGTCCAGCACAATAGACTCCCCAGCCCTATCCATTCCAGTAGGGCCGGCCACCATAAACTAGGACGCGGCAGCTGCAATACCATCTCCTGATAAAACGGCCTATCGCCTTCGGTCAAACCTAAATCCAATTGCGGCGCATACAGAAACGTCATCATGCTGCACAGCACAATGAGGGCTAACAACCCAGTCCAGCGACCAAAATGAGACTTGCCGAAAAAAACTAAAGCTAAGTAGAAAATCGCACTTAAGCTTCCCAGATAGAAAAACCATTTCAGCCCTAAAACGTGCAAGTGATACACGTTCACCGGAAATAATCCCACGCTCGCTAAAGCTAAAAAAGTGCAGGCCAGACTGATAAAAAAGGGATATCCCCAGAAAGATGTCACCTGTTGTAACGAAGACAAACAATAAAAGACGAGACTTAAACTGCCAAAAAACAATCCCCCGTTGAGGATCACAGCAAAAGATGAATGACCATAAGTCCCCAATTCGCTTAGGGTATGATTTAAAAAATTAAAGCGATGGGATTCGGCATCGTCGAATCCTAAAACAGTCATCACAATACCGATTAAAAGCCCAAAGATCCCCAGAAAACCAAACTTAATGGCCAGTGTCGAGCCGCCTTTAATCTTAACCTTCTCTACTTTTGCAGTCATGAATACTTGAGTTGGATAGGAATGATACTAACTTACATGGAAATGAGAAGATTTAAAGCGGCGGGTATCCGCTTTATGAATAATATTTTTACTTTCATCGTTATTAGCGACTTTTTAGTCAGCCTCCAAAACATCAAGATGATGAGGAAGATCACTATTATCTCTAAGCAGATTTAACTGCCTGTCGCATAAAAATGTACCGAGCAGCAAAATACACTGAACATAAGCGTGGCATTCTTAAACAGTGCTTACCCACGCTATATAGAAAGTGTTATCAGGACAGTCCGCTTAAATCGCACAAAAAACCAACCAAGAGGGCTGTAAGGCTAAAGTTGCTGATGTTTTTTCGTGCAAAAATAACATCTCAATCGTTTTAACTACATCATCATACAAGCGATTAACCCCTCAGAAACAACAATCCATAACACCATGTTTGTAATAATTTTTTATGTGAAACCATCCAGAAGTATCGACCTAATATCACCGACAACTTAAGTAAAATAACTATGCTGTTTTGCTGCTTATATCAAACTAACTAGCGAATCGTTTTACATAGACAAGCTAAGCGAGTAATCTTCCCCATTCTCGTTTTTGAGTTGAATTTAAATGCACCTTAATTGGCGTCAACAGCGCGTTATGTGCGGCTATTAATTCAAATTTACCATGTACGACTCGTACTTTAAGGTGTACAAAATTGACTACTGAAAATAAAAATCGAAACATTAAGACGATACTCACCTTTATCGTCCCTTCGCTGATCGGTCTGTTGTTATTTATGACCCCTATCAGCTACAACGATGCGATCACTATTCCAATCGCGATTATCTCTAAAGCTCTGCAAGGCGCATTGAGCGGCGTGTTAACCCTCATAGTGACCATGATTATCGTGGCAACGGCGCTGGCCTCTTCGCTGTCAAAAGCATTTAAGCCTAAGTTTGTGGCCCAGAATCACTTCCTTAATGCCTTATTAAATGTCAGTCCTTTATGGTTGATCACGCGGATCATAGGTGCGGTGTTTGTCGTGCTGACCTATTTAGGCTTAGGCCCAGAGGCTATTAACTCCTCAAGCACAGGTGCATTAGTCTTAAACGACTTACTGCCCGTGTTGTTCTCGGTGTTTATCTTTGCGGGTATGTTGTTGCCGCTGCTGCTGAACTTCGGTCTACTCGAGCTGTTTGGCACACTGCTAACCAAAATCATGCGCCCCGTGTTCAATCTACCGGGTCGCAGTGCAATTGATTGTATGGCCTCATGGTTAGGTGATGGCAGTGTCGGTATTTTACTGACCAGCAAACAATACGAAGCACGTTTTTATACCCAAAGAGAAGCGGCCGTTATCGGCACAACCTTCTCGGCGGTATCGATTACCTTCAGCCTAGTGGTGATCTCACAGGTTAAGTTAGAGCACATGTTTGTGCCCTTCTATTTGACTGTGTGTCTCGCTGGTTTTGCGGCGGCTGTGATTGTGCCTAAGTTGCCACCGCTATCGTGGAAGAAAGACAACTACATCGACGATACCCCACGCATGCCAGATGATGAGCTGATCCCCGCGGGTCACAACGCTTTCTCTTGGGGTTTTGATAAAGCCTTAGAAAAAGCCGCCAGTGCCGGTGGCATCAAAGCCGTTTTGAATGAAGGCGTTAAAAACGTTGTCGATATGGTGTTTGGCATTATCCCTGTGGTAATGGCCATTGGTACGCTGGCGCTGATTATCGCCGAGCACACGCCCATATTTAACTATTTGGGTATGCCGTTTATTCCATTACTCGAATTACTGCATATTCCAGAAGCCACTGAAGCCTCTAAAACAATCGTGGTCGGTTTTGCGGATATGTTTATTCCGTCAATCCTTGCCAGCTCAATTGAATCAGATATGACCCGCTTTGTAATTGCAGCCTTGTCTGTGACTCAGTTGATCTACATGAGCGAAGTGGGCGCATTGCTTATCGGCAGTAAAATCCCCGTCAACTTTGTTGAGCTGTTCGTGGTATTTATTCTACGTACCTTAGTGACTCTGCCAGTTATCGCAGGTGTGGCGCATTTACTGTTCTAAAAGCTAACGGCAACAATAGCTCAGCTAAAAGGGGAGTCAGGTTAACTGACTCCCCTTTTTTGTAGTAACTCATACACGAACTGACAGTTTTGATTATATCGTATGACTTAATCGTACAACCTCCACTCGACACCACACAACTCACTTTGGTACAGAAGTACTTTAAGAATTTCTGGATAGCACTGCTGAAGGATCAAACTTGGTCATTTAATTCTTTAAGTGCTGGCTTATGATGAGCCATGGCATTCGCTCACCGACACGCAGCAAGTCCGTCCTTGGATGCTCGACCGCCCCGTCCATGGGGCGGACGGTCGTCTCGCCAATCACCATGGCACACCTTTCTAGCATTGGCGTAGTCAGTAAGTTTTAAAGAAATAAACAGCACGTTTTTGGACAAAAACGTGATAGAGCCGTTGCTCTAACTCTTCAGTTTCAGATTAAAATTTTTTAAGGATTTAACGCCCGCCTAAGGGGCTGACAACGCATTACTACTAAACTCAAACACAACAACCGTAACCACCGCGGCTCAATGGGACTGGAAACGCCACGCGTTGACAGTCCCTCTTGAGGCG
>NZ_JAUOEQ010000027.1:0-60976 GCF_031931965.1 Shewanella sp. SP2S2-6
TTGTGGCGAAACTATTCAAAAAATCCTATTCACACTTACTACAGTGATGTGATGACCATTATTTAACAGGTTAATCAAACAAGAATAATCATAGTAGAATTGAGTACTACTTTTATATGGTTAGCAATTTGCAATGCAAATTGCTAACCGACCATAAACAGAGTTGATAATTTAGAAAATCAATTAAAAATCAATTAAAAATCAATTAAAAATCAATAGCTAAAGTATTGGCCTAATAAATGCTTTCCCAATATGCATACTAAATTGTTAACAGCCTTAAAGAGGAAAGCATCATGAAATTCTCCCCGATAGAAAAACAGAATGCGAGCATAGTGACATTCCCAACTGAAATGATAATGGCCAATACTCCAACTCATAGAGCAGCTTTGTTGCGGCATATGGAAAATGGTACCAATCGGCTAATTATTAATCTTGAAGAGGTGAAGTATATTGATTCAAGTGGATTATCAGTGCTTATCTCAGCCCTTAAATATGCACAGTTACACGATGGTGAGATTTTACTCTTATCCCCATCTGATAATGTTAGATCATTAATTGAGCTCACTCGACTACATCAAATCTTCACTATTTATGAATGCCAAGATGCTGCTATCGCACATCTAAGCCATAGTTCGATGCAAGTTAATTAAGCATCAATATCAAGGGGAAGCTCATGAATAACCGTCAAGGTAACCAATCATTAGTACTGAACTGCAGCTCCGCACTGCTTTGCTTAGCCTTAAGTGCCTGCACCACCCCTATGCACTCACAACAAGATAAGCTGTGCCAGCAGCAGTCAGATCAATATTGTCATTACTTCGGTACACAAGTTCCTTATCAACGACAGGCAAATCTCGCACTACTCAATAGTCAAACAGAGGGCGTGGTACTTAATTCTGATGAAAATCAGATGATTAGTGCGGACTTTTATCAAGAAACCGTCCTTAACTTACAGCTTTCTGTGGGGGATAAGCTACATATTAGTATTTTTAATGGGGATGATTTCAATGCCGACGTTGAGATTGATGCAAACGGACAAATTTACTTACCTTATTTACCGCCGATTTTAGCTAAAGGCAGTAATATTAATACGCTTAAAACAAAGATCGCTCAAACCTTGGTAAACGAGCAACTAATGCACCCTAATAAAATTAGGATCAGCATCAGTCCAATCGCTTGGGCTCCTATAGAGGTCACTGTACTTGGTGCCGTGTTTGAACCTGGCCAACATTTGATAAATAAAAAATCCGATACCGAAATCAAAGACGACGATAAAATTCATAGCGGAGATCAAGCACTAGACAGAACTATTAGTGCCGCACTGCGTTCATCTGGTGGTGTGCGCCCAGATGCAAAAATAAATCAAGTCTGGGTTATCCGAGGAGATAAACAGTATTCTTTTGACTTAACGGGCGTAATGAACGGTGAACCAGTTCCCGATTTTTTATTAAGTGCGGGAGATCAAATCCTCGTTCCCAGTTCCCACAATTTCCAAGACAAACTAGTACGGCCTTCACAAATTACTATACCAGGTATAAGAGTTTTTATTTCAAATTTAACACAGCCAGCCAGTAGCAATTCTCAATCTGGGCTCGACACTGAAGCAACGCGTTTCCCCTATGGCACACGCTTACTCACAGGAGCGATAGCGGCAAATTGTATAGGTGGAGCTCAAAGTACTAATGCTAGCCGTCATGTACTTTTAGTAACCCGAAATCCCTTATCCGATGAAACCGATATTGTTGAGCGATCAATGGATAGCTTGATCCGTCAGTCTTGGCAACCCCAAATGAATCCAGTGCTGCTGCCTGGTGACGGCATAGCCTGTTATGACTCAGGTATAACCAATATTCGAGAGATAGCTCGCAGCCTGACCGATGTGCTGATTCCCACCAGTATTTTGGGTTTACTCTAATACTGAGGACATTATGATGAAAGCACGTCATGAGACACATCAACTGTTGTGGATAAAACGCGCTCTCGTCAATGGCAGCAATTTATCTCCAATAGCGCGCCGTAAGTTATACATAAAAACCGTACTATTAACTTTAGCTTTGATCTGGCTACTTGTACTCGTGATACTGTTCATCACTCCAACGCGCTACACCAGTAAATGGGTATTAATTTTACCCGGCGCAGGTGCTGGCGCCATGGTAAGTTTAGATAGTATTGGTCAAGCAAGCAGTTCAAGCAGTTCACCTTATTTAAGTTCGGCAATTGATCCTCGCGAAAACTATAAGGCTATTGCTTTGAGCGATATTTTACTCAGTACAACGGCCAAAGAACTAAATATCACGGCTTCGGCATTAGGTATGCCTAAACTGAAGTTACCCAGTCAAACCGGCTTAATGGAATTCACTATAAATGCCGCGACTCCAGAGTTAGCCGAGAAAAAAGCATGGGCACTATATCAACATTTACAAATAATGTTGTCACAGCTCAGAACAGATGAAATCCTTATCCGGGAAAATGGGGTCAGAATTGGACTCGAAGGATTCGCCAGTAAAGTAAAACAGAGTCAGTCAAATATTTTAGCATTCCAATCAAAAACAGGGCTGGTTTCTCTCGATCAATTTAAAGAAGTGGCACTCACAATAGAGCGCCTTCGTCAAAGCCAAGTCAATCTCAGAGCCAAACTTGAAGGCGGGCTAGCCAGTCAACACCTATTGGAGTCTAGCCTGTCGCTTACTGCCAGCCAATCTGCGGATCTACTCAAACTTAAGAATGATCAATTATTCCAGCAGTTATTGCTCAAATATACTGAGTCCAGCTCACTCTTAGTCAGTTTAAGCGGTAATTTTGCTCAACAACATCCCCAAGTTTTAACTGCAAAAACTGAACAAAAAGTCATGCTAAATGCACTTAATAGTCGTTGCCAGAAACTCCTTTTACGTTGCGATCCACAATTAATGGTGATCCTATCTGTGGATGATATTGATGGCCGAGCCGAATTGATGCAAAAACTAATTAATTTCGCCACTGAAAATGCAGGGTTTAGCGATGAACTAGCATCATTAACTGAACAAATTGACCTATGGGAAACTCGCTTAAAACACAGTAACGATGATGCCGCTAAATTAGAAGATTTACATCGAGATCATCAACTGGCGACGGCAGTATTTACCTCTGCAATTGCTAAAATAGATGTAGGTAAAGCTGATATTTTCTCTGCATATCCTTTATTACAACTATTTTCACCGCCCAGCCGTCCAGAAAAAGCCGATAAGCTAGGGTTTATTTTGACTCTCATTGGTGGCATTGCCGCCTCTATCATGGTAATTGCAGGATTGAGTATATTATGGATACGCAAACCCTTACTCCAGAGAATCCTGACGAACGAGTAGTTTGGCTAGCAATTACTGGGACCTACATCTTTTGGATCCTTGGCGCTATGTATTTAATAGCACCAGTAATTGGTTGGATTTTAGTTCTTAAGATCATTGGACGAGTACTCTTCCATGCCGAAGGTATACGCATTTCTTTTCCCGTAATAAGTTGGATTGGCGCGATGCTACTCATGTTATTTGCCCTAGTCATTGGGCATTTAATAGAAGGGTTGGGTCTTGCTCAGCTGATAAAATCCTCTATCGGCTGGGCAAAGGGCTGGGCATTATTGGCTATTTTCCCACTCATAGGCGGAATGCAAATAAGACCAGAATTAATTTATCGGGCTAGCTGTGTGGTCGGTAAACATACATTAATACTATTTCCATTATTCATTTTAGCTTGGAGAGTAGGTTTACCAAGTACGCTCTATGTCTCACCGTTAAGTATTATTGGTGGTCCTGGTCCTGAGTTTTTCAGCGTAAGCTTATATGAAATCGACCCTGGTAGCGGAATTCCACGCTGGCGCCTATTTACTCCATGGGCTCCTGCTCTTGGTATGGTGGGTAATCTGTATTTTTTATTTGCTCTTCAGGAAACGGATAAACGCTATCGTTTGTACGGGATCATTGGGAGCATAATCATGGTACTCATTTCCCAGTCAAGACTTGCGATACTTTGCTGTTTTGCACTAATCGTTTATTTCAATTTTATTCGTTATGCTAAATATCCTTGGCTTTATCTGCTATTGAGCCCAGTCTTTTTATTGGCCGGGGTGCTCGGAGAGACTGTGCTATCCACGATAGAATCAAGCATTCATAGCGTCAAAGCTGCCAGAGCAGATTCAACTCGTGTGCGCGAAGCTCTTGGGAATATTGCCGTCGAACGCTGGGCAAATGAGGCCGTAATATGGGGTCATGGCATAGTTGAACGTGGTCCCCATATGGTTGAATACATGCCAATAGGCTCACATCACACTTGGTATGGGTTATTATTCGTAAAAGGTATTGTCGGTGCTATAGCGCTTGTATTACCACTGATAGTAAGCGTTTGCTGCCTACTATCCTCTGTTATGCAATCACGGCTTTCTGCCGTTGGTATGGCAATTATACTCATACTACTGTTATATACTTTTGGAGAAAATCTCGAGATCCTTGCTTACCTTTTCTGGCCTGGATTAGTTATTCTCGGCGCCGCTCATACTCAAACTAAATACCCCACCAATTAAGCCTTATTTTACGATACCGGCCTCTTACGTGTTATTTGCATCTTGATTTGCATTTTGCAACCAACAAATGTTTATAACAAAAGCATCGACTATACTCATTATCACAAGCAAACCTAAGATATTGTTATTTAATAAAATAAATAAAATTTTGAATTATGGCACAGAAACTGTATTACCTCATCAGGACAAACTCAGTTGAATAGGTTGTTTGATGAAAACGTTAGCGCAGATAGGTGCCATATGGCACATACAAGGCACTAAACGCCTTGCAACTAATATGCTTTGGCTTGGTTCAGCACAGGTATTAGGGCGTGTCGTTCGTTTAGGCAGCAGTATTATTCTTGCGCGTTTACTCACGCCAGATATCTTTGGCCAAGTGGCAATTATTCTAACTTCGTTTGAAATTATAAGTATTTTTATTCGCAGAATAACCTCTGCACCATTAATAAAAATGCAAGACTCTGATTTCATATCCCATTTAGCCAGTGCCAACGGACTTAACTGGTTTGTGTGTTTATCGTCTTTTGTTGCCTTGAGCTTACTCAGTGGCCCCATCGCTATTTACTATCAAGATATGTCGATAGTTAAGCCTATGATACTCATGGCAACAAGCTTCTTATTACTCCCCTTTGGTATGATCTATGCCACAGCAAACTTAAGAAACAATAGAATGCGCGTTGTTGGTAGAGCAAGTCTTTGGCAAACCATTGCTGATAGTGTTCTTACTGCAATATTGGTACTTTGTGGTTTTGGAATATGGGGAATAGTTATTCCCAAAGTGTTGGTAGTATTAATTTGGATAGGGATCCATCGTTATCACAATCATCTCACCATCAGTTCGACATCAATTTTTGATAGACAAGGGAAATATTTTATTAAACATTCCTGTGCACAAAAATGCCGGAATTTATTGCACTTCGGACTTATGGTAGGTATTGGGGATTTTAGTTTAGCATTAAGACAGAATATCGATTATTTATTAGTAGGTTATTTTTTAGGCGCAGAAGCACTTGGTGTATATTTTTTTGCAGTAAATGCCAGTTTAGGTGTAAGCCTTGGCCTAGTACAAAGTTTTGGTACCGCGTTTTACTCCCACCTCTGTCATCCCGATAGTGAAAACGCATTACAGAAATACCGTCACGCCCTGCTCAGTATCATGTTAGTTACACTTCCCATTATTAGCTTGCAAAGCATACTCGCACCTTGGTATTTACCGATTGTTTATGGCGAACATTGGCTTGATGCTGGCGCTTTGCCTATATTTATTTTGCTGTGCTTAAGTGGTTTAACGCGCCCATTAGGTGAAGCTGCAAGCCAACTGCTCATCTCAAGCGGCCTAAATCAATTAAATCTCTTGTGCAATTTTGGATTTGTTGCGCTTCTCACTCTTGCTATAAGCCTAGGATCACTGTGGGGACTTACAACTGTCGCCATGAATATCTTCGTTTGCTACCTGATTTACATGCCACTATTTGCTTATTTTGTTATGAAACCCACGGCCAAAAAACTTGGCTTAATCACTCTATCTCCCTCATTAGGAGGTTCATTATGATCCCTTCAGTTTCAGTCATTATGCCTGTTTACAATGTTGAAGCCTTTGTGTCTAAGGCGATTCAGTCCGTGTTAGCTCAAAGTTATACTGATTTTGAACTCATCATAGTGAATGATTGCGCAACCGATAACAGTTTAGCTAAATGCCAGAACTTCTCCGATAGTCGCATAAGAATAGTGACCCATACTGCTAACAAAGGGCTGGCCGCGGCGCGTAATACTGGAATACGCCACGCAATTGGTCGCTATGTGGCTTTTATCGACTCGGATGACCTTTGGCATCCTGATAAATTAATGCTCCATGTTGAGCACCTGAAAAACTCTCCAAAGGTAGGGATCAGCTTTTCACGGTCTAGTTTTATTGATTACCATGGAAATCCTATTAACTTTTTCCAAATGCCACAATTAACCAACATAAATCCTGGTCATCTACTGTGCAGAAACCCAGTTGGTAATGGTTCCGCCCCTGTGATCCGCCGCGAAACATTGAATGAAATCCGTTTTCAAGCATTGAATCATACCGAAAGCTACAGTTGTTATTTTGATGAAAATTTTCGCCAGTCAGAGGATATTGAATGCTGGTTTCGTATTTTGGCCACCACACAGTGGAAAATGGAAGGTATTCCCGAACCCTTAACTTATTACCGATTAAATCATGGTGGTTTATCGTCAAACTTAACTAAGCAGCTCGCGTCTTGGGAGCAAATGATAACTAAAGCACGCCGTTTCGCGCCTAAAATCTTAAAGATTCACGAAAATGCAGCTAGAGCCTATCAACTTCGCTATTTAGCACGGCAAGCTATTCGCCTTGGGGATGGGAAAATGGCAAAAAATCTAGTTAATCAAGCTTTAATTACCTCGCCGACAATATTGATCACAGAGACGAGTCGCACACTAACAACGCTATTTGCAGCTTATTTGCAGTGGTTACTACCCAGCAGTATCTACAAAATCTGTGAAACTGCGGGGCAGTATTATATAGGATACCGCCAAAAAATGCGGATTAAACGTGATGGTGTAAAGCCTTCAGTATTGTCATCAAATCTTAAGTAATCTTTATCGACCTTATCCCGCATATGCACATGCGGGTTAATAACCCTAACGTTAAACTTTATCACTGTAGTTCGTTTGATTTATTCCGACTTTTATTTGCAGCTTGCATTGCAAACTGCAAATAAGAAATTTTCTTTGTTAAAAAATAAGTTAAATCAATGATTTTCAATGAGTTTAAAGTATGGCCTACATTGTGCATTGTTAGGTAAAGGCTCTGAGTTAAATAATAAGTAGCAGTAACTCTTGAGCAACCAATAAAGTCAGTTAGGAGTTAATGATGAACACATTGAACCTGAGTAAAACATGTATACCAACTCTTTGGTCAATACAATTCGCAGATCGCATTATCGCACTAGCTGCATTGCTGCTTTTCTTCCCTCTAATCTCATGTATTTATCTTTATCTCAAAGTCATGAATAAAACTAAGCTAGAGCGCGTTTATATTCATGGAACCGATAACCTGGTCGGTTTATATCAATTCCCCTATCAAGGGTGGACTCATCAACTACCTGTTATTATTAATATTATAAAAGGTGATATAGGTCTACTGGGTGATGAAGTTCATTTTTCGTTTGAACCAAAACCAGTGCTTTTTTGCCGTCCAGGCTTAGTGTCAATTTCATCGATGCAACGCAGGATAGGCATCGACTTTGAAGACAGTTTACCCTCTTTACGGAAAGCATATTCAAGTCTGTGGAATTACCTTTTAGCTTTAGTCAGAGTCACAATTAATAGTGCATTAACTTCCAACAAGACATCACAAGCAGAGCGAATTTCACTATTTGGGTTGTCACTACACAATGCAACGATGAATGGCATGCTAAATCTTATTGTGTCGAAAGCAAAAACACCGGCGAAAAGCCTAACTCAATTTGCTTTTGTTAATGCTGACTGCCTCAATAAAGCTTACACAGACAGTCAGTACCATCGTGAGTTAAATAACTGTGAAGCGATTTTTGCCGACGGAATCGGCGCTAGAATAGCTTGCCGTTGGCTAGGTGTTGGATTAAAAGCTAATCTCAATGGCACCGATATGCTCCCACTACTTTGTGAGCAATTGATAAAAGAAGAACTGTCCCTGTTTTTATTAGGCGGCGCACCAGAAGTGGCACATCAAGCTGCGCAACAATTACAACTTTCACATCCTATGCTTAAGATTGCGGGAACTCATCATGGTTTTTTCCATGAAGCCGACACGAAATCGGTTCTTAAAATCATTAACTCATCAGGTGCAGCAGTTTTACTTGTTGCAATGGGTGCACCTAAACAAGAACTGTGGCTTGCAAAATATCATTCTAAGTTAAGCCCCGCCGTTGGTATTGGTGTAGGTGGTCTATTCGACTTTTATTCTAATCGCATCAACAGAGCACCACTCTGGTTAAGACAAATGGGTATGGAATGGATTTGGCGCCTAATACAAGAGCCTAGGCGCATGTGGCGTCGCTACATATTTGGTAATCCTTTGTTTTTATTAAGAGTAAGAAAAGAAGTACGCCAACTTAATAATCAGAAACCACATCAATCTGAAACAAAAACCAACGTAATCAACTATCCAAATTTGAGTAAATCCAGCACACAGCAACGCTGCGGCCGTATTCAACTGCGCTTATTACTTAATCGTATTGCCAAACGCAGTTTGGATGTGAGTGTTGCAGCATTTGCATTGGTGTTACTGGCGCCCTTACTTCTGCTTGTGGCGTTATTCATTCGCCTCGAATCACCAGGAGCGGTCCTTTTTAGCCAACAAAGGGTTGGGAAGTTCAATCACACTTTTACTATGTGGAAATTCCGATCTATGTATCAGGATGCAGAGGCTCGCTTAGCAAGCCTACAAAAGACTAACGAAATGCAAGGTGGGGTTATTTTTAAAATGAAATGTGACCCCAGAATCACTCGCATCGGTAAATTTATTCGAAAAACCTCTATCGATGAGTTACCTCAACTTTGGAATGTCATACTCGGCGATATGTCCCTTGTTGGACCGCGCCCAGCATTACCTAGAGAAGTCGCTCAATATAGCCCCAGTGACCGCCGTAGATTACAAGTAAAGCCTGGAATTACTTGTATATGGCAAGTATCTGGACGCTCAAATATTCCTTTTGACAGGCAAGTCGAGCTGGATGTTGATTACATCTATCAACAGTCTCTAACTGAGGATATCTATTTGTTAATTAAAACAATCCCTGCAGTTATCTTCAGTCGCGGTGCCTATTAAGGAGAATGCTATGCAAGCCATTATTTTCGCGAATCGTCATGGAAATGAGTTATCGCCATTGGATGAGCAATATTGCCCTGCGCTACTACCAGTGGGAAATCGAGCCTTAATTGAGTATACGCTCGAAGATGTTGCAGATGCAGGAATCACTCAAGTTAAGCTGGTTATTTCAAGCCATGCTGAAAAGATAGAAGCTTATTTAGGTGATGGTAGCCGCTGGGGTGTAAAGATTGAATATTTCCTGACTAAAGTACAGGAATCGGTTACTCAAGTTATGTCACGAATGAAACTGGATTTAAATGAGGAAACCTTAGTTGCTCGAGGCGATATATTGCGCTCTCCTTGTATAAATTGCTTCGTTAATTATAGCAAAAACATAAAATTACGCTTAGTACGCCCGAAGCTAGCTGATTTAAATCCAGGATTATTAATGCTGCCAGCGGCCCAAAATCACTTACATTTACTCGATTGGCCATTAGACAACACCACATTATGTGCGGAAGCTATAACTGAAATTTTACATGGTCAATGCGCCATGCTCGATAGCTTTGAATCCTATCTTTACGCCAACTTGACAATCGCAGATGCAAGCTTTTACGGGCTGACAGCCTCGGGACGTCCGAGTGCCAGTATCAAACCGACTAAATATTTTTACTTAGGAGCCAAAACAAGAACAGGGTTACTTTCGCGACTACATGCTTGGGGAGCCATAGGTGAACAAACATGGATTGCACCTAACGTAAACATGCAAAATAAAATTGTTATTGGCAATAAGTGTCTGATTGAAAAAGATTGTAATTTAAATGATTGCTTAATTTTAGATAATAGCTTTGTTGGCGAAGGTCTCAATATTGATAACTGCATTATTAGTCAGAATGTACTTATTAATGTAGGGCTAAAATCCGCGATAAAAATCAATGATCCTAGATTAATTTCCACAAGTCATAAACAGATACCCCATACTGAGTCTTTTTTAATTCGGCTAATTTCCCTATTATTATTATGTTTAAGCCTGCCACTCTGGCCCATACTGTTTACTTGGGGAGTCATACATTCATGGCATGGCTTTATCAAAATGCAATTAATAAGTAATCAAAATAAATTGCTTAACAGTTGGCGCTTTAATATACCATATCAAGGTCTTGCATTATTACCTCAGCTTTACCATGTGTGCCTCGGAAAATTGCATCTAATGGGATTGAGTGCAAAAACAGAGCAATCACCATATACAGCACAAGAACCAAGTAAGCATGGCGTTTATGGCCCAGTTCAATTACTCGCACCATATGCTATACCAGAAGAAGAAAAAATCATTATAGAGCAAGACTTCAAGACAAAGAATAAACGTGATCAAGTTCGTCAACTATTAAAACAAAATTCTAGGGCTGTACATTCAGCCTTGGGTACACAATCAATACAAGCCCATATTGACTCTCACTCAAGCAAGAGGAATTAATCATGAAATCAATCATCACTTATGGTACCTATGATCTGTTCCACTATGGTCATGTGAGATTATTTCAAAGACTCAAAGCGATGGGAGATAAACTTATTGTTGGTGTATCAACAGATGAGTTTAATTCTCTCAAAGGAAAAGTGGCTTTTTTTAATTACCAGCAACGTATAGAGATGATAAGTGCCTGTAAATATGTAGATTTAGTGATACCTGAAACTCACTGGCAGCAAAAAGCTAAAGATATTGTAGAACTCAATGTGAATATCTTTGGTATGGGTTCTGATTGGCAGGGGAAATTTGATTATTTAAAAGAGTTTTGCCAAGTGATTTATTTGGAAAGAACAGATGCTATTTCAACCACTGAAATCAAAACCAACTTGGCAGTCCCTCGCTCAAACTGCATCAGATTGCCATCCTCCGCCTTGATTAAGTGAGGTTCATCATGAAAACAAACTTATTTACTTCATTATTAAAGAAATGTATTTATGGTCTTTCATGGTTTTTTCCGCGGCAAGGAAATAAAGCTGTATTTGGTTGCTATAAAAACCTTTTTGCGGATAACAGTAAATATTTATATCTGCACTGGCACAAAAATAAATTTATGCATGTAATTTGGATTAGTGGTGATGCATCACTAGTTAACGCGCTGAGGAAAAAAGGATTTATCGCCTATGAACGATGGAGTTTAGAAGGTGTTTATCATGCACTAACGGCAAGATTTTACATATATAATAGTTATATTGGTGACGTCAATCAGTGGTTTGCTAGTGGTTCAATTAAAATCAATCTCTGGCATGGTTCCCCGTTGAAAAGGATTGAGTTTGATATAGACCACGGACCTCTAGCGCATAAGTATCAATCCAATTCATATTGGCAAAAAACTTGGCATTCACTACTGTATCACCAAGAATATGTTCGACCTCAGTTGATGCTCAGTCCAAGTCCATTAGTTGACCGTTTATTTTGCAGCGCCTTCAGATTACAAAAAAAACAATTGCTCAGTTGCGGTAATCCAAGAACTGATTTTTATCGCCGCTATCCGGATAAATGTCAAAGTATCAATTCAAAACCTGATGGTACAAGCTATAAAAAGGTCATACTGTATGCCCCATCTTGGCGAGATGCCAACTTAAGTAATACTGAAACAGTACAATCCCCCTACGAAAAAGCCTTCAACTGGGGTGTGTTATCCCAGTTTTTAGTCAATTCAGACTGCTTGTTTTTGTTAAGATTACACCCGAATGAAAGACATTATGCTAAACACTTTAGTGCATACCCTAATGTAAGAGATATCAGCAGTTGGGAGGATGTCTACGGTATCTTACATCAAGTAGATCTGTTACTTACGGATTATTCATCTTTATTTATTGATGTATTACCGTTAAATATCCCTATAGTTTTCTACCTTTTCGACCATGAAAGCTATATTAAAAATAGCCGTAATTGTTACGAATATAGTCAATGTCTACCACAAGCTGGGCTAATTGCATATGGGTTCGAAGAATTAATAAACATATTAAAAAATAATACATCAAAAAAACAGACAGAAACGTTACATCTTGCCTATACACAATTACAAAAACTCTATTGGCAAGAAATGAATGAACATTCAGACTGCTTTGAGCTGCTTGAACGTTATATCTGTCGCCGCAATTTACTAAAGTCTCCATTAAATACACAAATTAGTTAAATAGGTCTTTAAACCAATCCCAAATTCCTAATGATATCTCGGGGAAAATATTAATACCTAGGGATGATTTCAGTAGATATAAGAGCAGCAGTCCAAACAGTACGCTCAGTAGCATAAAACCGAGCACTAATGTAGAGAAGGCCAGCAATGAAAACCGCTTTTCACGGCGAGTATAAGCGCGTTTATTTTTACCTAAGAGAAACACATAGTAAAAACGCCACTTAATAAATGGAAGCGAAAAAGTACCACGACTATCAACAAAATGCTTACCCCAAGTACGGTCACCTAAGGCAATTCTAATACCCATTAGTTGCTCATTCGTATAGCTATCACTTATCTCCGGCGGCAACTTTGAAAGTAACTTGGAAATAATGGGATCTTGTCGAATATTCGCTAGTTCGGCTATGTAAAACTCTTCTAATTTTTCCATTTTTTTTAAGAAAATAGTAACTCACATTATAGACCGAAAGCGATAAAGCCACAAAATACATAATGTTCTGGTCTAACACCATCGGACATATATGGGGTTCAGTCTGTGGTGGCTTAACAATATTAAGCCATTGCCAAGATTTGTTGAGGACGTGAAAGTAGAAAAAACTTCAAGCCGTTGCGGTCGAGTTCGACAGTGTTCCATGAATGGGAGGCAATCAAATCGACAAAATAGCGCTTCAAATCATCGGTAGTCAGGGTGTAGGGGCATCAGTTAAAATAAGTCGCAATGCGGCGTATCGCTCGGCTATAGGCATCAATGATTGCAGGCCGCTTGCCTTGCAAGGTTAAGTTGGTAAGATGTTGTTCATAAAGTAAATCAAAGTGTTGTTGTTCGTGAATGTCCATGATTATACTCCTAGATTTGCGACCGAAGCTGGGCGCGCCTAACAAGTATTTAGGACGAGGGTGAAAAGGATGGCTTTATCCTGTTCCTACCGCAAAGCGGCTTCGTTCAACACTTGGGATAAGGTCGCGGCTACGCGCGGCCTATCCTTATTTGTTATACTTCTCGAAAGGACAGAAACTTAGCAGAAGTTATTGACCCTCTGCTCTCAGTGAAAAAACTCAATCCTAAGTTTGCTAGAAAATATACCAAAAAGCTTAAGTATCTCACTGATGCTGTTATGAAGCATACAGAAGATGGTAAAGATACCAGATGGTTAACTATAGAATGGTTTGAGGTATTCCTAAAAGTTGATTACTACTTAGCATCCAAGTATCTTATTAATGAGCTATTAACCAATGGAAATTTTTGGAAATTAGAATATATGTTTGTAGACCTATTACTACATAGTAATAAGGTAGAACCATACATTTTAAATTTTCTGTACAAACTATCGCCAACTAACACTAAAGAATCTTATCTTAATGGATTTTTAGATGTAATTGATCGTCTCAATACTAGCGATAGGAACGTCGGTCGTTTATCGATGATAAATCTATCTTCAAGAGATTGGAATAATTCTTATGATACTTTAAGAACCGAAACAATGATTAGATATAATCAAACTAGCAGAAGACTAGGTTTAAATGTCTCAATAGATCACCAAGTCAATGATAACACCGTATCAACTGGTATAATTGGTAATAGAAATTTGTCAGAGACAATATCCAAACAACTTTGTATAGAAAAAATACCTAGTTTGAAAGATCAACGAGATTTGATTGAATACCTTGTTGATAAAGATACTTTAGAAGACCATCATCTCAACTTTCTTTACTTCTATTTAAAAGAAGATTCAAATATAGAACTTGCTAATGAAATACTATTGCCAATCATTAGAAAGAGGTTTCCAAGAGGGCATGAACACTACGAAAATATTAGGTATCTGATTACTCGTTTAAATATTCCTAATAATGATAAAATTAGTCTATACATCAACAACTTTGTATATTCTAAAGATGGTTGGTATTCTGGTTTTACTGATAAGGACTCATTGCGATTTGCAGTAGAGACTGACAAAGGGGATGCATTGAAAGAGTTAGCTAAAACTTTACCTCACTATTATAGCAATGCTGACTTCATATCCAAATCGACTGCTAACTTGATCATTGCCTTTGAATATTCTGGCTTAAATGAAACCCTAGTTTTGCCAATGTATAAAAAAGGGTTTGAATTTATTGAAAGCAGGTTAACAAATAAAAGTAACTTTAAATGGGATAACTTAGATTATCTAGAGTTTTGTCATTTTAATGATAATGAGTTAGCAATAATTTTTGCTCTTAGCAAAACGAATAGCTTTGATTCTTCAATACAAAAAGATGTTATATCAGCCTTGTCCTATATAATCAGAAAAGACGTCAATATCTTAATAAAACCACTTAACTGGTTCTTTAACAATTTAGATTTTTTTCATCAATTGACTATTGCATCAATTCTTGAGTTGCTTTCTATCGAGTCGAGAAGAACTAGACCATTAATATTTGAAATTAAGGCTTCAATAGAAAAAGCTAGAGTTATAAATAATCTATACATAAATAACATCCTCGATGATATTTTGGGTGGTTTAATCAATGAATGAACAAGTAATTAATTTAATTGATAGTAGTAAATTTATCGTTTACTTGAATAGCATCGGTGTAGATGTTACTGATGTAAGGAAAAATGTAATTGATAATTTTACTGAAGAGGAGCTAAATATATTTGTTAATAGTCATCATGAAAAGCTATCTCCAAACATATATGTTGAAGATTTGGTTTTTAAGTATGCTAATGAGTATTTATATGAGCAATACAGTGACTCTGTGATATTTGAAGGTATAGGTAAGATAGATATAAGAACAATGATCGCTACATCTGCGTCACTAGTGAGTAGGCCTCGGATAGAAAAACCATCGGAGATGGTTAAAGGTTTTAAAACTCCACATAGTGAAGAAGGCTTCATAACACTTTCAAGATTTGAACGTCAATTTATTACAGAGAGATATGGAGTTAATGATGAAAGTAAAGCCTTCATCGTATTTGAAGGTTTTCTTCCAGGGAAATTTGAAACAAATCCTTTACTTGAAGTACCTAATACAGAGGACATTTGGTCACACAGCTATTGTTCAGGTCTCCCTATGATTCAAGGCTTCTGTGCGAATTTTCATAGTATTGAATGTCAGTGTGTGCTTTGGTTGAATAGCGAACTATTAGATATCTTGGGCTTAATGTTAGATGACTATACTAACGGCCTAAGGGCATTGGATCAGAGCGAGGAGGTAGTTCTAGTATATAGATACTGGAGAGAAGATCTGATCGATAATGGTGCGTCCTTTGTCGGAACGAACGCTAATGTCCCTAAACTAGAAGGTTGTGACTTGATTATCAGAGAAGATTACTTCTACAAGCTAAAAAAGGCCGTACCTAACTTGTTTTTCTATACGCACCTTATCTGAGGGTAATGATCTTGGCTTAAAGCGGTCAACTTAAATTGACCACTATATTAAAGGAGAATTTGTTAGGTTGTGATTTCTTTGAATGAGCCTATACGATACCTGACCTAATTCACTGCATGCTAAATTAGCAAAATCACTAACACGCTTTTGTCCAAAAGCTTGCTATGTATTTCTTTAAAATAAACAGGCTTCGCCGATGCTAAACAGGTTAGCCATGGTGATTTGCGAGACGACCGTCCGCCCCATAGCCGCTCTTTGGCGTCCATGCCATCGCGGCATTTGTGAATCCTTTCACATCAGATGGGGCGGTCGAGCATCTAAGGATGGACTGGCTGCGCGTCGATGAGTGAATGCTATGGCTCACGATTAATCTGTGGCTGAAGCTAAGCTCACAACTTTTTGCGATGTATGCTGTTCATTTTTAACTTACTTGTGCCAATCTCATTCTGCTTAAGTCACTCTCAAACAAAAACATCGGCCTAAGCCGATGTTTTATATCTACTAAGATGGTCGAACGTTAGCTGATTAAGCCTCTTTGAACGTGCTCCAAATGGGCGCGTGGTCTGATGGTTTATCTATGCCGCGCAGATCGTAATCGACATCGGATTCGACTAAACGTGCTGCCAGTGAAGGTGTTGCTAAAATCACATCAATACGAAGGCCGCGGTTGTCATCGAACCCTTTGCTGCGGTAATCGAACCAAGAATAACGTTCGATGCGCTCTGGGTGTAATTGACGGAAAGTGTCGACTAAACCCCAGTCTTGCAAGGTTTTCAACCACTCACGTTCTTCCGGTTGGAAGCTACATTTGCCGGTTTTTAGCCAACGCTTACGATTGACTTCACCTATGCCTATGTCTAAATCGGTCGGTGAAATATTGATGTCACCTATGATGGCGATATCTTCATCGTTGCTGTGATTTGTCTGCAAGTAGTGCATTAAATCCTGATAAAACTTACGTTTAGCAGGATATTTTGTTGGGTGTTCTATGCTTTCGCCCTGGGGGAAATAGCCGTTGAATACGGTTAACGGACGACCATTCGCTTGGGTAAATGTGCCGATAATCATGCGGCGCTGGGCATCTTCGTCATCGGTTGGAAAACCTTTTTGCAGCTTTTCTGGCGCGACTTTAGACAACATAGCAACGCCATAGTGGGCCTTGCCGCCGTGGTAATGCACTTGATATCCCATGGCTTCGACGTCGGCTAATGGAAACGCTTCGTCGTGTACTTTGGTTTCTTGCAGGCCGATAATATCGGGCTGGTGGCTGTCGATCAAGGCTTGTAATTGATGCAAGCGCGCGCGCAGACCATTGATGTTAAAGGACACTATTTTCATTAGGGCAGGACTCGTTTGAAAGGTTTAACGACCACGCTTTTATACACGCCCGCTTCGATATAAGGATCGGCATCGGCCCAGTGTTTTGCTGCCACTAAGGATTCAAAATCGGCGACAACCAGTGAACCACTAAAGCCAGCATCACCTGGGTTTTCGCTGTCAATGGCTGGATGTGGGCCAGCGATCAGTAAACGACCTTCATCGGCGAGAGCTTGCAGGCGAGCTAAATGGGCAGGGCGAGCGGCTAAACGTTTTTCTAAACTGTTCTCAAAATCTTGAGCTGAAATCATATACCACATTATTTGAGTTCCTTGCGTTGATCTTCGGGAAGGTGTTTATAAAGATAAAATACGGTCAGGACAGTATTAATTAAGGTTAAAGCGGTTAAACCAAACACTTTAAAATTGACCCACGTTTCTAATGGCAAACTAAAGGCAACATAGATATTGACTAGGCCGCAGCTGGCGAAGAAGACGACCCAATACCAAGTTACTCGAGCCCAAATCTTGTCTTCTACTTGCATTTCTTTGCCTAACATCGACTTTAATATCGATTTATTGAGCAATTGGCTGACGCCTAAGGCGATGGCAAACAAGCTGTAGATGATGGTCACTTTCCACTTGATAAAAGAATCATCGTGGAACACTAAAGTGAGTGTGCCAAACACTGTCACCATAGCAAAGGTGATTAAGTGCATCTTTTCAAGTTTCTTATATAGCGCATAGGTCACGATCAATTGAAGCGCTGTGGCTGCGATCAATGCGCCGCTGGCGATATAAATATCGAAAAATTTATAGACGGCAAAAAAGATGACGAGGGGCAGGAAATCAAGCAGTTGTTTCATAATTAATCGTGTTAAAGAGACATGGGCTTGAGTGTAGCATGTGCAACATAAGGGCAAAAGCATCATGGGCCTAGGATTGCGATCTTGCCCATTAAACCGATTTAATCTTATAAGCTCGCCTCACGTTGGCTTGGCGGCGTTGACGTTAACCTTTGCACGACTTAACAGCGGGCAATCGTGGCATTGGCCAGTGTTGGCGAGTTGATACCTTAAGCAGCAAGTACGGCGAATGCAGTGGATTTTGGGACTCGTTGAGCTCGATGCTGTACTCGTTACTATTCTCGCAACTGTGTTCGGTGTTGCGCTATCTTGCTCAGGTTCGATGAGTAAGTTAATGCTGTTATACAGCGGATTTGTGCTGCCATCTAAAAAGGTCGTGCGGCGAAACAGGGCTTGTTTTAGTTGCTGGCTGTACTGCTCAGTGAGTCCCAGCTCCCCAAGATACCAGTGGATAAGATAGCCTAAGTGGCTCCAATATAACTTGGCGGGTACAGGGCTCAGAGTGAGCAGGCGCTCAACACTCGGCTGCAGTAAGTTTAAGATAAAACCTTGTAGGACAAGTTCTTTATCAACTGGCGGCTTATATGGGCTTAATGGCGAGTGCACCTCAGTGTCTATCTTGATACTTGGCTTAGTGTTGGTTTGGGAAAGTGGCTCGATACCGTGATGTTTTTTAAAGGTCAAAGCGGTATTTGGCTGGTGTTTTGCGATGTTAAATTCAAATTTGGCCACTCGGCCACTGGCATGTAGCTGCATAAACACGGACCGTGGCTGCCAGTGAACAGACTCGAATGCGGCTTTTGGGGCGTTGAAAATCCACTCCATCATAGGCGGAACTAAGAGGCCGAAATACCATTGGCCCCAAAGTGAATGCAGCGCTTTGCGAGTGTCTTTTCGATTGGCCTCTGCGTTTTTACTGACCAAGGCGCTTTTACTGGCGAAAGCGGGCGTTTGGCTGGTTGCAGCTGTTTTATCCGTCTCGGTTTCGTTTTCGGTTTTAGTTTCAGTCAGAGTTTCGGCGCTAGGGTGCGCTATGGCAAAACGCGCGAGCAGTGTTTGGTAGGTATCGGCACAGCTCCATTCATCGAAACTGAGTCCCGTGGGTGAGGACGTTGCGCTAAGGTGCTCGCCATAGAAGGGCGCCCGCTCATGTAACAGCTGATTGAGTGTCAAAATGGTGTGATTCAAAGCGTCGTGGCTTGGCGAGGTATCGCGCAATAGTTGCAGTCTGGTGTCTCCTCGTTGGCTTGCCATAATGACTCCTTAATGGCTGTGATTGATTGCCGCTGTGCTTGATAAGCCACGCTATTATTGATAAGTCCAATAGATGAGGACCTTGTGGGCCCAAGATTTGGGCTCACAAGGGTTTTCGAACTATCTCAATAAAAGTCTGACTTAGAAGCGATAGTCCAAGGTTAAGCTGGCACTGCGCGGCGTACCGTATTGGAATTGGCTGTATTGACCGACTTGGCTGTAGTAGGTTGTATCTAAGGCGTTGTGCAGGTTGGCGCTAAGCTTAAGTTGCTCGGTGAAGGCGTAACTTGCCATCAAACTTGCCAGTGCATAGGAGCCTTGCTCGACTTCGACTCTAATCTTGTCTATACCATTGCCTACCGGTTTATCAGCCTCTTGGTAGACGCGGCTCTGCCAGTTAACCCCTGCACCAATTTGCAATTTATGCCAATCACCACCAAAGGTATAAGTGGTGAAGAGTTTTAACTGCTGACGTGGTGATGTGGTATTGATGCGTTTGCCCTTAGGATCTTCGGTGGTGAACTGGGTGTAGCCTAAGTAAACATTCCAGTCATCAGTGATTTTACCCGTTGACTCAAATTCGAATCCCTGTGTTTTTGTACCGTTTACGCCTTCATACACTTGTGTTGTGGTACCAGGGATCACATCGCCAGTGCTGATTCCAAGATTGTCTTGCCTGATCTCAAACACCGATAGCGACATATCTAAAGCCTCATCGAACAGGCTCGCCTTAATCCCACCTTCGTAGTTTTTCCCTTTGACCGGATCTAAATAGCTTTTATCGATTCTTTGTTTAGTTTGCGGCGCAAAAATGTCGGTATAGCTGGCATAAAGCGAATATTGCTCGGTCAGAGCGTATGTGAGGCCGAAGTAAGTAGTGAGTTCGTTGCTGATGTTGAAATTGTATAGGCTTTTAAAGTTATCTTGGTCGGTTTCCCACTCATTGAGGCGTAATCCGACGAGGACTGCTAAAGCGTCGCTGAGATTGAGCTGCGTCGCCACATAGGCGGCACTCTGCTTGGTTTCGCCAGATGAGCCAATGTCTGAGGTATCTTGCCATTGAGGTTTAGGGTACTGGAAGTTCGGATCGCGAAAATCTCCCAGTGGTGGCGCCTTTACTGTGGGATTATAGTAGGGATTGGCGAACTCTTGGCGTTGGCCATTCCAGCCAAACATCAATTGATGTTCCTGACCAAAGAGCTGGAATTGTCCTTCGGCGCGCAAATCCACATTGTGTTGGGTGCGACTGCCGTCGACATAGGCGATAGAGCCTGCAGTTGCGCCGATATTGGTTACAGGATCGGGATAGCCCGTGGCCCATAGCACATCGAACTCCAACGAGTTGTCTCCATAAGTGTAAGTCCCTTTTAGGTTCCAGCCATTATCAAATCTGTGTTCTAGACTGGCAAAGGTATTGAGGCCTTGGGTATGCGCCGAGCCCCAATCGGGCGCCGTTGAAGTGGCGCGATCATAGTTAGTGCGGCTGCCATCACTGTAAAATAGTGGTAAGCCGCCCGACATAGTGCCGCTCGGAGTGGCATCTTGGTAATCAACCCCTAGGGTGAACAAGGTGCTATCGCCAATATCGGTTTCGACTATGCCGTATAAGGTGGTGCGCTGCTGCTCGTACCTGTCTTGAAACGAATCTCTATCCTGATAGGCGGCCACCACGCGACCGCGCACAGAACCTGAATCATTTAAGCCGCTGGAAACATCGACCATACCACGCACATTATTCCATGAGCCCACACTTAACGAGGTGTTGCCCATAAACTCTTGAGTCGGGCGTTTACGGATAAGGTTAATGGCCGCCGAGGGGTTACCGGCTCCCGTCATGAGGCCAGTCGCGCCGCGTACCACTTCTACTCGCTCGTAGATGGCGGTGTCGATCAGATTATCCCCATAGTTGAAGCGGGTGTCGTAGGTGGTGGGTACGCCATCGTACAAAATGCTGGTTACGGCAATGCCGCGGGCACTAATGCTGTATCTGTCGTTATCCATTGGGCGGGCATTGATCCCCGCGACGCTGGTCATAGCATCAATCACACTATTAAGCTGTTGATCGTTCATCATTTGACGGGTGATAGACGTGACCGACTGCGGCGTTTCTAAATAGGATAAATCGAGCCCAGTTGCCGTGTTCATCGCTTGGGTTTTATAGCGATTGTCGTGTAAATCCTTAGCGCCAATGACATTGATGACTTCAATTTCTTTCTGGTGCTTTTTAGTCTTACTATCCGCATCGACAGTGTCAGCTGTGGCATGGGGAACCGTGGCTAACATGGCTGAGCACAGCAATAGCTTCGGGTTAACGAGGGCTTGCCGACAGACGAGTGCGATGCTGGAGAGAGGAAAAGTCTTCATAATGGTGATCTTTAATTCCATTTAGGTTGGGTTTAAATAAAGTGGGCCAATTAGTAGCCCACACAAACGTTTCGTAAAGTTTCAGGTCTGAGCTGCGCGTTAACGTGTTTTCGGCTCAGCGCTGCCAAGTTTGGGGCGCTTAAAGGCATGACTTTGCCTAAAGGCCGCCAAGGGATTGTCGATACCGCCAGCGAAACGCAGGTTTTTCTCCCTGTCAGCGAGGTCTATCATTTGTTGGTTGTTATTCAATTGGATACGATTAAGGCAGGTGCGTACAAAGTTGTCCTTAAACAGATCATATTGGGCAAATTTGGCGGCCAAATGCGGATGCAGAGCTTGGTAATCACGTACATTGTCCGCCACTAACTCCCAGAATTGGCTTTCACTGACACTGGTTTGCTCATCGAGCAGCGGTGCTAGATAGCGGAAAATACAGTCAAAAATATCCAGTAAGATGTAGTTAAGCTTCATCTCTTCTTCAAGGCTTACCGCAAGGCGTTTTACATCTTCAGGTAGCGGCTTCGCGCCATTGAGTACCGCGACTTCTTCGCCTATGTCTTTCATTAAAATCTTGACTGGCACATATTCATCCAGCACTAAGATCAGGTTTTCCCCGTGGGGCATAAAGACCAGATCGTAGGCAAAAAACGCATGCAATAAAGGCGATAAATACAGGTTGAGGTAACGGCTCAGCCAGTCTTTGGCTGGCAAGCCTGAGGCGGCTATCAAGGCTGCAATCAGCGCTTTATCTTCATGATCCGTATGCAGTAGCGCAGCCATGGTCATCAGATTTTGCTTAGGCTCAATGTGCGGCAGTGGGCTTTCGCGCCACAGGGCCGAGAGCATTTTTTTGTAGGCGCTGTCTTGGGTGAGCGCCTGCTCGTAATAATGGTGGTGGTAACCTATCGCGGCAATTTCCTTCAGGATCACAAAGCCTTGTTGGGCAAAGTAAGGATCGTTTTCAACCAAGTTCGCCACCCACGCATTAATTTGCGGTGTGCAGCTCATGTAAAGGGGCGACAGGCCGCGCATAAAGCCCATGTTTAAGATGGAAAGCGCGGTTTTGACATAGCACTTTTGTGGCGATGAAAGATTGAAGAAAGTGCGTATCGATTGCTGTACTTGGTACTGTTCGCTGCCTTCGCCAAGGTAAACCAGATCGCCACGGGCGATGTCGCCGGCAAAGACGCGGGCGATTTTTTCACGCCACTGCCAAGGATGCACAGGCATAAAGTAGAAGTCCTGTGGATCATGCTGCTGGGTTTTAAGACGTTGTTGGAAGTTAGTGAACTGCTGGCCAAGCTCCTCCTTTAGTAACGCGTCGTGACTCAAGTTTTCGAGGGCGGCAAACGTGGTTTTGTTTTTGCGGACTCCAAGCCAGACTAACTGTATCGGCATCGCGCTTTCTGGGGCAAATTGACGATAATCCTGCATATCAAAGCCAATACGGCCGTTATTGGCAATAAACACTGGGTGACCTTCTGTCATACCCGCTTCTATGCTCTGATAATCGGCTCGCGCCAGCGTGGCGGCGGGGATCGCCTGATGCGCTAACTTGTACGCCTTGCTGTAGAGGGTGCTAGTGATTTCCTCTAAATACGTGGGCAGTAAGGTTTCGCTGATCCCTAAGTCATTTTTAAGGGAAATGATCAGCGACATCGCATCGAGAATTTGCTCTTGTCCTGCGACTGAAACGCGGATGGAGTCTGCATCAATCGCAAGATGATCTAGCTGATAATGTCGTGCACTAAAATAATAAGTGCTGTCTTTGAGCCTGAGTTCATAGTGGTTAAGCCCCGCTTTTTGCCCGTATAGGGTCGGCGTGATGATTTTCTCGTGGGTGAATTCGCAGAGGATTTTCTTCACTAAATGCCGATTAGCCGCTTGCCAATATGCGGGAGTCAAATGCTCTGGCATAGAAGTCGAGGTTGACGACAGCGTTGGCTCGAGTTGAGCCGCTGCGTGAGTTGGATGATCCTGCGTTGGCAATGAATTTATTAATAAGGCTTTTGTGGGTAAGTTCATCTAGTTCACCTAAAGAGTCGAAAATGTTATGGGGGAGGTTGCGGGTGCTTTGAACGAGCTTGGCAGCACTGAGCTTGTCTGGGCTAAGCCCGTCGAAGAGGGCGTGTTCGATGCCAGCTGGCGTTCGGCCGCAGTGCAAAATCCGAGGTAAGCTGCTTTAGTGCTTAATTGAATCGCTTTTTCATAGCGAATGCCCACTCGGCTATTTAAGTGATGAATTTTGCTATTGAGTTGATCGGGTTCAACCACTAGGCGGTTAAAGGCCAATTTTTCAAGCACGAGCTGCGCTATCGCATCCATCACTTTGAAGGATAAGCCGTTGATTGGGCTGCCATCGGGCGGCGCGATAATCAGATGCATACCGCAATCCCCCGGCGCAACAGGATAGTGGTGACCGATTTCATCGTGGGCGGGATCGTAAAGTTCCACCATAAAGAGCGCTTTGCCCTGCCACTCACCCATCAAGGTAAACTTGTGCTGCGTGGTTGCCATAAGGTTCTCTATGGCGGCGAGATTCAAGCCCTGCATGCCCCAAAACTGCGCGTACTCTTGGTTAAACCAAGACTGCAGTGTTGGCAAGTCTTGCTTGAGATCTAACGCTCTGAACTGGAAACCATTGATGCTTGTAATAGCTGATAGCTGCGTTAAACAATGGCTGCTAAATTGACTCGCCATTATTGCGCCTCCTTGTTTGGCGCCATCAAGACCGACATCTTGGTTCCCGCGCCTGCGCTCATACTCGAAGTCGGCGTTTGGGTTGGGTAGAGATGCGGCGATGCATCAGCGTTATTGCTGTGCGGCGACGTCTTAGGGAAATGTTTAGGGTTAAGATTCAGTGTGTTAATTGCATTGCTGCCGCAGGGCTGATGATTGGCAAGTTTGGCCGGATCGAAGGTTTGAAAGGCGATGTGTTCTTCAATGTGGTAGGGCGCATAGCCGAGCACTGCCTTTAAGATGATACCGTTGCGATAACAGCCCATGCCAAGATCCGGTGAGCTTATTCCATGGGTATGTAAACCGACATTTTGGACAAAAATATCACCGCGAATATCTATGCTGTAGTCGCGTTGCACGCTAAGTTGTCCCGCATCATCGAACTCGATCTGTTGCTTTATCTCTTTGATAAATTCAGGTAAACGGTAGTGATAGCCAGTGCCTAACACCACTGCGCCCGTGGTTTGGCTCAAAGGGGTATCTTGCTCTTGATGCTGGAAATGTAATTTGAGTGCATCTGGGTCAGTTTGAATACGGGTTAACGCCACATTGGTCATCAATTGGCACTGGAAATCCGCAATCAAGCGCTTTTGATATAACAAGTCATAGATGTCGTTGATAAGCTCTGCATTAATGCCCTTGTAGAGCGATTTTTGACTGGCAATCAAAGCACAGCGTTTTTCCGGTGCTAATTCGTGGAAGTAATCGACATAATCTGGCGAGGTCATCTCCAACGTCAGCTTAGTGTATTCCAAGGGATAGAAACGTGCTGACCGTGTCATCCAATTGAGTTGATAGCCATAGGTATCAATGTCTTGCAGTAGATCGTAAAACACTTCCGCCGCACTTTGACCACTGCCAATTACAGTGATGGCACTCTGACTCTGCAGGTAGGTTTTTTGCTGCATATAGCTGGCTGTATGCATGACCCGCGCATCTTGAATGGGGCAATCCTTTGGCAGATAAGGCTCTGTTCCTGTGCCTAACACTAGCTTTCGGCATTGATAGGTATGGGTTTTGCCACTGCGTCTATCAAAACCTGTGACTCGATAAATACCTTCACCGGCGTTGTAATCCACTTGAGTGACCTTAAAACCAAATTTTAGATTGCTGAGTTGTTGGCTTACCCATTGGCAGTACAAGTTGTATTCGTGGCGAGGTAAAAAGAAATTCTCACGAATGTAAAAGGGATAAAGTCTACCCGTCTTTTTGGCAAAATTAAGGTAACTGTAACGGCTGGTGGGATCGGCCATAGTCACTAGATCTGACATAAAGGGGGTTTGCAGTCTCGAGGATTTGAGTAGCATGCCTGGATGCCAGTCAAAGCTGGTTTTAGCATCTAAAAATAAGCAGTTAAAGCCGTCGATAGGTTCTGATAAGGCGGCGAGACCAAGATTGAATGGGCCAATGCCGATGCCGAGTAGATCAAAGATTTCGCGATCCATTTCCCTTTGTTGAGTAGTCACTTACGCCTCCTTTGGCAGCATGCTGTTGCGTGTTGCCGATCCAGTAATCAGTTACCTAAGGACGCAAACCAAGTTAATGCGGCTGTCAAAATAGCCTGTTTAGCTATCTATCTTGCTGTGGTTAATTCGCTATGTTTAGCGCAGTCCTTAGGCCATTTTTCCTGCTGCCTCTGTCCCGACAACGGCGAGTAAATTAGCACGTGAAAATATTCAAATGCAAACCATTCTCATTTAGGAGATGGTGAGGTTAATACTTTTAACTTACGGATAAGCGGGCTAAGTACGGTTAATAACGTATGTGACGGCAAGATAATTGGCTGGCAAAAAGGCTAAACTTAAGGGGTGTATAATCGAGTTGATTACGAGTAATTTGACTTTTATATCTATAAATACAAGTGGTTATATCGATATTTGTGTTGGTTTATTAATCGAGGGGAATTGATTTAGATTGCGGCAATGTCGGCTGAGTCCAATGGGGATAGGTGCCGCTAAACAGTCAGTGTAAATCCATTGTAAAGCGCAGGCTGGAGCCTCGCTCAAGGCACTGGGTAAAATGAGTCGGGTGTGGGTTAAGTTTAAATGGATTGGCTCAGATGCATTGGTCCAGATTTATTGGTTTTGATGAATGAGTTCAGAGGCATTGCCCCCAGATGTATTCGCTTAGCTTGGTATTTTCTCAGAGAGCTATTCGCTTAAAACTGCTATTGGCTGGAACTGTAAATAGGGCGGTTATCTCGGTATGGATAGCGGCAGTGCGCGTTTATTAAGGGCATGATCTTAAGCTAAAGCCGTCCTAAGACGGCTTTGAAATGTGGCTGTTAACTCAGAATGCGAGTTCGAAAGGCTAAATCGTAAAGCTAGCGTAAATCGACAAAGTGTCCGGTAATTTTACGCACTAATGGCAATACCATCAGTAATGTCGGGAAGGCGACCACCCATGAGATAAGCCAAGCACCGAGCCAGAGTTCGATAAACTGCGGTGAAGCGCCAACGCCATTGAAAGTACTGATCCCAGAAACGATACAACTCATGAGAATAGAAAGGAAAAAGGGCATTACAACCGTGGCATACTTGGCTGGTAATTTAGGCGTGCCCAAAAAAGTACGAGGTTTGTCATCGGGCAAAGATTTGGAAATGGTCATCGGATCCTCTATTGGAGATGTATCAGGCGAATGATTTGTCACAGGCTAACACAGTCAATTGCGTTATCGACTTCATTTGCTTTCCCCATCGGGTTCAATAGCGGAAGCAAGGTATTTAAGCGATTGATGAAGTTTAGCCCGCGCGGCGACATTCTAGGTATTGCACCGATAAAGCGCAATCATTAAAGCCCAAGCTCGCCTATCTGTACGTTCACAGTTAGCGCAGGGATCAAGACTCAATTCATTCCATTTGTTACCCAAAGCTCGCCCGTCACATGGACCCAGTGACCGAGCGAAATAGGGGATTTGCCCAGTTCAGTATCAAAGGGGAGTGCAAGGTTTGAGTGCGACAGGTAAATCGTATCTTCGGGTGTTTGGCTGATGTCGACGATTTGTCCTGAAGTTTCAAAGTTCAATTGAATTGGTAGGCGTGGAGCTTGCTCAATGATGTCAACTTGAACACTTGCTAGTCGGCCGAGTAATTCAACCGTCACCCATTGGTTAACCGGAAAGCGCATTTTTGCCAGTTGATCGCTGCCTTGGTAATAAAACCAAATCGGCGCGCCATTGTCGCATTTGCCTGCGACTTCACCTTCAACACCATTGCCACATGGAGTTAGCTCGAGAATATAGATCCGATACTGCATATAAAGTCCATTTTATTTCGATACAGACATGCTACCGAGGAACTGTGACTAAATAACTGCGACTAAATAACCGCTAAGCTATCAGTTTGATTTTTTATCATGGGGTGTTTGAGGCGTGATTGTTGAGAAAGATAAAAGCCGTAAGAGAACACTAACAATGAGGTGAGCAAGGCAGGGTAAACATAGGAGTCGGTCAATCTAAAGCAAAATAAGTGAGGCTGCGAATGTGCCCCACTTATTCTGTTTATTTTTCTCTTTCTTCGCGTCTTAAGCACTAGCGATTTAGGCTATCAATTTAAATCAGTGACTTAGTTTATCAATTTCAATCAGTAATTTATCTCAGAGATTGAAATCTTGATTAACTTAGGTCGCCGCTTTCATGGCGCGAGTAAAATCGCCAAGTGTCTCCAGTAGCTTAGCTTCATCGTGCTGGTGGGTTTCGATGATCTTCACAACGGCAGAGCCTGAAATCGCCCCAGCAGCGCCCGCTTTGATAGCGGCGGTTACTTGAGCCGGTTCGGCAATACCAAAGCCGAGTAGCGGTGGCGGCGCGTTAAAGGTTTTCAATTTGGATAGAATTTCTTCCACCGGAACGCCAGCTTTCGTGTCGGTACCTGTCACTCCAGCGCGGGATAATAAATAAGTGTAACCTTCACCGCTGGCGCTAACCTCTGCAAGGGTTTCACTGTCGGCATTAGGCGGCGCGATAAAAATGGGTGCGATACCATGGACTTTAGCCGCTTCGCTAAAGGGCGCCGATTCTTCTACTGGTACGTCGGCAATAAGCACTGAATCCACACCCGCTTGCTGCGCTTTGGCGTAAAACGCATCTATGCCGTTAGCAAAGACTAAGTTTGCATACAGCAGCAAACCGATTGGCAGTTCAGGATATTTAGCACGCACTTGCGCCAGTAATTCAAAACACGCCGTTGGTGTTGTGCCCGCGGCTAAAGAGCGCAGGTTAGCACCTTGGATCACTGGGCCATCGGCCAAGGGATCGGAAAACGGAAAGCCCAGTTCTAAGGCATCGGCACCGTTTTGCACTAAGGTATCGATAATTTTTAGCGATAACTCAGGGCTAGGATCGCCAAGGGTGACGAATGGGACAAAAGCGCCACGACCTTCAGTTTTGAGTTTGGCAAAGGTGGCTTGGTAACGGCCAGTGTTGGTAGACGTGTCACTCATGTTTATTATTCCTCTTTACCATTCAAAATGTCAGAAACGGTGAAAATATCTTTGTCGCCACGACCGGAAAGATTGACCACTAAAATGGTTTCCTTGGTGCACTCGCGTGCCATTTTCACGGCATAGGCGATAGCATGTGCCGATTCCAATGCAGGGATAATACCTTCACAGCGAGCCAATTGTTGGAAGGCTTCTAACGCTTCATCGTCGGTGGCTGATTCATAACGGGCGCGGCCTGTGGCATTAAGATGCGCGTGCTGCGGGCCAACGGATGGGAAGTCCAATCCAGCTGAAATCGAGTAAGACTCTTCGATTTGACCTTCGCGATCTTGCATCAAAGGCGCTTTCATACCGAAGAAAATACCTGTCTTACCGTGTTTAAGCGGCGCGCCGTGCATTGGCGTGTCGATGCCTTTACCCGCAGGTTCGACGCCAATCAGTTCGACACTTGGCTCGTCGATAAAGTCAGCAAACATGCCGATGGCGTTGGAGCCGCCGCCCACACAGGCGATAACCGCATCGGGTAGGCGACCTTCGCGTTCCAGCATTTGCTTCTTGGTTTCTTCGCCAATGATACGTTGGAACTCACGCACGATTGTTGGGAATGGATGTGGCCCCGCGGCCGTGCCGAGTAAATAGTGGGCTTTTTCGTAGCTGCCAGACCAGTCGCGCATCGCCTCGTTACAAGCATCTTTTAAGGTGGCAGAACCTGAGGTGACAGGAATGACTTCCGCGCCCATCAAACGCATTCTAAATACGTTCGGTGATTGGCGCGCAACGTCTTTAGCACCCATATAGACTTTACATTTTAAGCCTAATAGCGCGCAGGCAAGGGCGGTGGCAACGCCGTGTTGTCCTGCGCCAGTTTCAGCAATGATTTCCTTTTTGCCCATGCGTTTAGCCAGCAGAGCTTGGCCTAACACTTGGTTAGTTTTATGTGCGCCGCCGTGGAGTAAATCTTCTCGTTTGAGGTAGATTTTTACCATAGGATTGGGGCTTAAATTGCGGGTTAAGGTCAGTGCTGTAGGGCGACCCGCATAATTTTTCAGTAAATCGGTAAATTCGGCTTTAAAGTCTTCATCTTCCTGCGCTTCCACAAAGGCAGTTTCTAATTGCTTAAGGGCTGGCACTAAAATCTGTGGCACATACATGCCGCCGTATTCGCCGAAATAAGGGTTAAGCTTTAACTTGGACATACCTTTTTCCTTATCTTATCAATCAGTTTGTCAGTGGCTTCGATTGTGCTAACCGCGTCTTGGTGTTAAACGTGTTAACTGAGCCGTTATCTATTTGGTCACTGGCATTAATAGGTTCATATTTTTTGTGGAGCATCACGCTTGTCGGGCACCAACTGCATCTAGGGCTTCTTGCTTAGCGCGATAGGCTAAAGACGTAAATGGGTAAAAGCCATTTGGATAAGTTGCGCCGATTTAATCCCTGCGGCGGTTTCTAGGCCTGAATTAAAATCTAAACCGTAAAATCCTTGGGCATTGGCACTGGCCGCATTGTCGGCGTTGAGTCCGCCCGCCAACATGGCATGGGCCTTTTGCTGGCCTAAGGACTTCACATCAATATTTTGCCAATTAAAGGCTTGGCCCGAGCCGCCAAATTGACCTGCCGTTTTACTATCAAACAGATAACGCTGTGCTCCCTGAGGTATGTTACCAAGCTCACCCGTTTGCGCATCGACGCTGACGGCTTTCCAAATTTGGGTGGTGAGTCCCGCTTGCTCAAGTCGCTCAGCGAGCTGTGCGATTTCAAGCTCAGTCTCAGTGCCATGCAGCTGTACGGCAGATAACTGCAAACTGGCAGCGATATCGGTGATGGAGCTTGGCGCGGCATTAACAAACACGCCGACAAATTCAATGGCGGGGGCATCGGATGCGCGATACGCCCTGAGCAGTTGTTCTGCAGCATTAAGGGTTAACGCGCGTGGGGATTTTTCAGCAAAAATTAGCCCACCATAGACAGCGCCTGATGTTGCCGCGGCGCGAATATCTTCCACACGGGTGAGGCCGCAGACTTTATTGTGACCGAAGATCAATTTACGGCAGGCCAAGTCGATATCAGTCTCGGCCATAATCGAGCTGCCAACGAGGAAGCCATCAACCAGCGGACTCAGGCGGCGTACTTGCTCATTGTTGTAGATGCCAGATTCGCTTATCACCACGCGGTCGCTGCCAATGTGTGGCGCTAAGGCTTCTGTGGTGGCGAGATCGGTACTTAAATCCCTTAAGTTACGGTTGTTGATGCCGATGATCGGCGCATCTAATGCGATGGCGCGCTTAAGTTCTTCTTCGTTACTGACTTCGGTCAGTACATCGAGTTGATACTTAGCGGCTTCTTTCGCTAGACCTTGATATTGTTCATCATCAAGCACGGACAGCATCAACAGAATCGCATCGGCGCCTTGGTGGGCGGCGAGTTTGATTTGGTATTCGTCCACAAAAAAATCTTTGCACAGAATTGGTTGGTTGACCCGAGCGCGCACCTTAGGGATATAGTCCATATCCCCTTGGAAAAATTGCTCGTCGGTTAATACCGAAATGCCCGCCGCATATTTACCGTAAATATCGGCGATGGCTTCTACATCAAACACATCGCGGATAAGCCCTTTGGACGGACTGGCTTTTTTGCATTCTAAAATGTAACCCGCCTTGGGTGCCTTGAGTGCGGCAAATAAACTGCGATCAGAGATTTTTGGCGACAGACTCGCCTCAGGAAAACGCAGTTTCAGGGCGGCAATATGGGCCGCTTTGGTATCGACAATACGGGTTAACACATTACTTTTTGGCATAGCGTTTGTGGCTGCCTCTGGCTGAGTGCGCAGGTCTTGAGTCATTGCTGTTAGAGTCACTTCTACTTGAGACATTTGCTTATCTTCCTCTTTCTTGACCGTTGACTAGGGCTTCACCGCTGACTTTTGCGAGCTGGCTTAATAATTCAAAGGCTTTGCCGCTTTGAATGGTAGCGAGCGCAAGTAAGGTTCCGGCTTTGACTGAATCAGTAATTCCACAGACATATAAAGCACAACCGGCATTGATGGCGACCGCATTGGCGTGTGCTTCAGTGCCGCGACCTTTTAAAATTGCCTCGGTGATCAAGGCATTCTGCGCGGGTTCGCCACCTTCTAAGTCTGTTATCTGCGCTAAAGGCACGCCTAAATCGGCGGGCGTGAGTTGATACTCAATAATGTCGCCGTCTTTTAACTCTGCAACTTGGGTGTTGCCGTGCAGCGCGACTTCATCTAAACCGCTGCCGTGCACTACCATAGCGCGTTTTGTGCCAAGCGCCTTTAATACTTTCGCTATCGGTAAGACTAACTCAGGGCTATACACGCCAAGTAACATAAATTCAGGTCGTGCGGGGTTAATTAGCGGCCCTAACACATTGAATAAAGTGCGCGTTTTCAGTGCTTGTCTTACGGGCACCGCATGTTTTACCCCGCCATGGTAGTGGGGCGCAAACAAAAAGCACAGATTCAATGCGTCGAGGCAACGACTGGCAGTCTCTGGCGACATAGTTAAGTCGATGCCAAATTGCGCCAAAAGATCCGATGAACCCGATTTACTCGACACGCTACGATTGCCGTGTTTGGCGACCTTAGCGCCTGCCGCCGCGGCAACAAAGGCTGCTGTGGTGGAAATATTAATGGTATTAAAGCCATCGCCACCCGTGCCAACAATATCAACTATGCCATTATGAAGCGGATTGTTGTTTCGCTCAGGGCAAGGAAAAGGTTTGGCAGCGGCGCGCATGGCATCGGCGGCGCCGCTGATCTCATCAATGGTCTCACCGCGCATTTTCAGCGCAACTAACATTCCCGCCATCGCCGCTTCACTCATCTCACCGCGAATTAACGCGCCAAAAAGTTCGGCGGTTTGCTCGCGGCTTAAACTTTTACCTTGGTATAAAACGTCGAGTAAAGGCTGAATAGGGTTGGTACTCATGCGGTTACTCCTGTTGTCATGTCTTGGGTAAGAAAGGCTAAGGTTTGAATGAGCAATGTGCTGCCCAACGTCGTCAGAATTGATTCAGGGTGGAACTGAAAGCCAACGGCTCTGTGCTCAGGGTGCAGAATCGCCATCGGCATAGCGTCAGTGGTTGCGATTATTTGTAAGCAATCAGGCACGTGAGTGGCGACCAGACTGTGGTAACGGGCAACGGGCAAGGGAGAGGGCAAACCGGCAAATACGCCAGTACCATCATGGAAGGTTGGGCTTGCCTTGCCGTGCACCACAAAAGGCGCGCGCGCCACTTTGCCGCCGTAATATTCCACCATAGCTTGATGCCCAAGGCAGATGCCCAGCATGGGGACTTTACCGGCGACTTTGGCGATAAGCGCCATCATAGAGCCTGCTTCATGGGGCGCACCAGGACCGGGTGATAACACTAGGGCTGCGGGTTCTTGTTCGTTAAGTAGTTTTTCGGCAATAAAATCGGCGGCAACATCGTTGCGGTAAATTACCACTTCACAGCCTAGGCTGCGAAATTGATCCACTAAGTTGTAGGTAAAGGAGTCAAAGTTATCGAGTAGATAGAGTTTCATGTTTGGCTCCTATTTAGATGGTACTGAAGTGGATTGCACAAAAGTCGATTGAGCCGACGCGTCATTTGCTGGTGATTCATTGACTCGCAGCCCAGCGCCCATTTTGATGGCCGAAATCACGGCTTGAGCTTTTTGACGGGTTTCATCAGCCTCACTTTGGGGATCGGAATCAAACACGACGCCCGCGCCCGCTTGAATAAAGGCGGTGCCATTTTTAACAAAGGCGGAGCGGATCACAATACAGGTGTCCATATCACCAAGAGCATTAAGGTAACCCACAGCGCCGCCATAGCTGCCACGGCGGGCTTTTTCTGCTTGGCGAACCAGTTGTGATGCGCTTACTTTTGGCGCGCCGACTAAAGTACCCATATTCATACAGGCCTGATAAGCATGCAGCGCATCTAAATCTTGGCGCAGTTGACCCGTTACGCGACTGACGAGGTGCATCACGTGGGAATAACGGTCCACTTTCAATAATTCGGCGACTTTACGGCTGCCGCTTTGGCTGATGCGCGCGATATCGTTGCGAGCTAAATCAACCAACATTAAGTGTTCTGACAGTTCTTTTTTATCTAAACGCAGTTCAAGTTCAATGCGGCTGTCTAAGTCAAAATCAATCTCGCCCGTGGCGGTTTTGCCGCGTTTGCGGGTGCCAGCAATCGGGTAGACTTCGACTTGATTACTGCTGGCCTCGTACTTAAGCGCACTTTCTGGTGAAGCACCAAAAAGCGTGAAATCTTGGCCTCTGAAATAAAACATGTAAGGGCTTGGGTTAGTCAGACGCAGGGCGCGATAAGCCCCTAAGGTATTTGGGCAAGGCAAACTAAAGCTACGCGATGGCACTACTTGGAAAATATCGCCCGCAATAATGTGTTCTTTCAAATCGATAACGGTTTGTTTAAACACCTCATCGGAGATATTGACTTGCTCAGTTGCGTCGATGGCGACCAGTGTCGGCACATCGGCAGGTGAATTACCGAGAGTTTTACATTGTGTGCTTAACTGCTGTACTCGCTCGCTCAGCGCTGCGGTGATGGCGGCATACTGGACTGAATCACGGCTGAAATTATGGGTAATGATGTCGGCTTGTTTCAGTTTATGGTCGATAAGGATTAAGGTTTCAGCGAGGTAGAATAAGTAGTCTGGGCAATCATTATCGCGGTTCGGTACGGCTGGCAGCGGTTCGACGGTATCAATCAAGTCGTAGGCCAGTACGCCACCTAAAAACAGATCCTCAAAGGCGGGTTTACTTTGGCTGTCAGTATGAGCGCCACAATCAATCTGCTGGATAAACATCCGCAGGCCATCGAGTGGCGAGGTCGATTTTAAGCGTGCATCTTCATCCTGCAGCTGAGTGTCTTTTTGCAGCGTCACCACTAAGGTCAAGTTATCACGGACTAGATTGGCTGCTGTACTGAAAAAAAGTGTGATGGGAGCAAGTAAGCTCGCGCCATTGTCGGTCAGTGCGGTAAAGGTCAGTTGATAACCGTCGCAGCGGATCATCATGGCGGCATGGGTCATCACCATGCTTTTTAAGTGATCTTTACTGTCGATTTCGGCCGACTCCAACAACATAGTATGGGGCGCATCTTGGGTAATGTGCTGATACAAGCGCAGTGGATCGCTGTGGTAGGTTAATGCCGCCTTGAGTGTGCTTGAGCGTGCGAATGTCTGTTTGGGCATGTTCATACTCCAGCTACCTTATAAAATGTCTTTAACATCATGAGTTATCTCGCTTTCTTAATCTTGTTACCCGAGTCTGCCGACATTTTTCGCACCTAACAAAAAAGCCCGCATTTCTGCGGGCTTCTTGTTGATTCTGGTCACTTTCAAATGAGCACAGAGCTTCACACCACCCGCTAAGTTGGGAAGTGCCACCACCAAATGATGTTTAATGAAGCGTTAATGTGTGTCATTCAAAAGGGTCTCGCTAATTCAGTAATTGGTGTATAGAAAACCTTAGCTGGGGTCGAATGTCAATTGAATATTTTTCATTTTCTGCGATTTATTCACTTTAATGACGCAGAAAATTTAAGTCACACAGCCACAAAATGCGAGATAGCAGCGCATTTATTAACAAATTCACGTACAATAGCCCCATGAATACTCAAAGCATATTGGCTGATCTGCACAGCCACACGACCGCATCCGACGGTCAGTTAACTCCGTCTGAATTGGTGGCTAGAGCCCTTGAAAAGGGCGTGCAGTTATTTGCGATTACTGACCACGACACGGTAGCAGGTTTACCCGAAGCCCGTGCCTTTAATCTATCGCAAGCAGAACCATTGAAATTGATCTCTGGCGTAGAAATCTCTACTCGCTGGAACAGTTATGATATCCACATAGTGGCGCTTAACTTCGATGCGGATAATCCTGCGTTATTAGCATTTTTAGAAAACCAGCGTGAGTTACGTGAATTACGCGCTCAAGAAATTGGCCATAGATTAGCCAAGGCCGGTATTGAAGGCGCTTACGAAGGTGCCAAGGCGTTGGCGGGTGAAGCGGCATTGAGCCGTGGACATTACGCCCGTTGGATGGCTGAAAATGGTCATGCTGTGGATATGCCGAGCGTGTTTAAACGCTACCTTGCCCGTGGTAAAACCGGTTATGTCCCCAATAATTGGGGTGATATGGCCAGCGCCATCGATATCATTCATAACGCGGGTGGGTTGGCTGTGTTGGCGCATCCCAGTGGTTATAAGTTATCGGCAAAGTGGCTTAAGCGCTTAGTGCGCGAATATAAAGAAGCGGGTGGAGATGCCATGGAAGTGGTACTTGGCCAGCAAACATTAGACGACAGGGCCAACCTTGTGGCCTTGAGCTTACAAAATCAATTGCTTGCATCGATAGGGAGTGATTTTCACTTTCCAAGTAATTGGATCGAATTAGGTAAAAATCTGTATCAGCCCCAAGGTATTGATTGGGTCTGGCAATCGGAATCTTGGGTGGAACGACCATGAGTCAGTTTTTTTATGTACATGAAGTAAATCCGCAAACACGCCTTATCAGTCAAGCTGTTGCCGCCTTAAAAGCGGGCGGTGTGATTGTTTATCCCACCGATTCGGGCTATGCCTTAGGCTGCTTGATTGGTGAGAAAGACGCGATGACGCGGATGGCGAGAATTCGTCAAATCGAGAACGATCATAACTTTTCATTGATGTGCCGCGATTTATCTGAGCTTGCGACCTACGCCAAAGTGGATAATCAGGCGTATCGCATTCTAAAAAGTTGCACGCCTGGGCCTTATACGTTCATTTTTAAAGCGACCAAAGAAGTGCCGCGTCGTCTGCAAAATGACAAGAAAAAGACCATAGGTATTCGTGTGCCCGACAATGTGATCGCACTGGCGTTGCTTGAAGCCTTAGATGCGCCGCTGATGTCGACCAGTTTAGTGATGCCAAATGCAGAATTTGCCGAGTCTGATCCTGAACAAATTCGCGACTTGCTCGAGCATCAAGTGGATGTGATTATCCATGGCGGTTATTTAGGCGAAAAGCCGACGACAGTGATTGATATGTCTGAAGATGGCACCGAAATTTTGCGTGAAGGCGCGGGTGATATCACGCCTTTCCTCTAAATCTGCCGTATTAGATTTATCGCTAATGGATACGAGTGAGTGATGCGGCGAGTGGCTGTGCACATTTGGCAGTTTTATCGCCGCAGATTTACAGGTATAATCGCGCGTTTGGCGTTAGCCTAAGTTGGGTAGCGCAGCGTTAACGGAGCAAGATAGCGGATGCAGGGCACGCAACAGAGTTTACCCTTAGCCGTTATTCGTGGTCAGGCAATGACCGAAATGCCGCTGGATTTGTTTATTCCGCCGGAGGCATTAGAAGTGTTCCTTGAGTCCTTTGAAGGGCCATTGGATTTGCTTTTATATTTGATCCGTAAGCAAAAATTAGACGTTGTCGATTTACCCATTCAGCAAATCACCGCGCAGTATTTAGAATATATTACGTTGCTGACTCAGGCTCGAATTGAACTCGCTGCCGATTACTTAGTGATGGCGGCAACGCTTGCCGAGATTAAATCCCGTTTGCTGCTGCCGCGTATGGTGGCTGAAGATGAGGTTGAGGAAGATCCTCGGGCGCAATTGATCCGTCAGTTGAAAGCCTATGAAGTGATTAAAGAAGCGTCGCAAAAACTCGATGATTTGCCGCGGCTCGAGCGGGATGTGTTTCAAGCCAAAGCAGTGGCAGCACCTGACATTAAGCCGTTAATGATCCCGCCAGAAGTCTCGTTGTTTGAAATTGCCCGCGCCTTTGGCGATGTGCTCAAACGTATCGATGCCAATGAAGATCATCACGTTAAGCGTGAACAGTTATCGACCCGTGAGCGCATGAGCCAGATTTTAGCCATGTTGAACTCGGAAGATTTTACGGCATTTGAACGTTTATTTACCGTAGCAGAAGGCCGTGCAGGCGTGGTCGTGACTTTCTTAGCACTGATGGAATTAGTCAAAGAATTATTGGTTGAATTGTACCAAACAGAACCGTTTTCAACTATTTACGTTAAGGCCTATTAATTGATGCAGATAAATCCGACTCAATTAAAACAGCTTATTGAAGCGAGTTTGTTTGTATTGGGGAAACCCTTGTCGGCGAAAATGTTGAAAGACACGGTATTGGTGGATTTCACGGTTTCCAGAGACAAAATAAAAGCTGCATTGGATGAGCTGCAGCAGGATTATCAAGACAGAGGTGTACAACTTGTGAAAGTCGCTGGAGGTTATCGCTTCCAGACCTTAGAAGTCTTGAGTCCTTTTTTGCAGCCCCTGTGGCAAGAAAAGGCGCCTAAATATTCGCGTGCGACATTAGAAACCTTGGCGGTGATTGCTTATCGTCAACCTGTGACTCGCGGCGATATTGAACAGGTGCGCGGTGTGGCCATTAGTAGTCACATCATAAAAAGTTTGTCAGATAGACATTGGATTAAAGTAGTTGGCCATAAAGAAGTACCGGGGCGACCCGCTTTGTATGCCACTACCTTAGAATTTTTAGCATATTTTGGCTTAGACACCTTAGCGGATTTACCGCCGCTGTCGGATACTGAGTCATTGCAGGCGGTTTTTTCAAGTGTGAAATTAACGCCGGAACAGTCAGAAGAGCAAAATACTAATGAGTGAAAAATTGCAGAAAGTCTTGGCCCGTGCAGGCCATGGCTCCCGTCGTGAGATGGAGGCATGGATTGCTGCAGGCCGAGTTAGTATTGATGGTGAAATTGCTAGCCTTGGGGATCGGATTGAAGCCGATGCCAAAGTGCGTATCGATGGCAGAGCCATTTCGTTAAAGTCTGCCGAAGACGTGATCTGTCGAGTATTGGCATACCATAAACCCGAAGGCGAAATTTGTAGTCGTAAAGATCCTGAAGGCCGTCCAACGGTATTCGATCGCTTACCTAAAGTGCGTGATTCACGCTGGGTTGCGGTAGGTCGTTTAGACATCAACACCTCAGGTTTATTACTGTTTACCTCAGATGGTGAATTAGCGAACCGCTTAATGCATCCATCGAACGAAGTCGACCGCGAATACGCAGTGCGTACCTTCGGTGAAATCCCTGAAGCGACAGTGCAACGTTTGCGAACTGGTGTGATGTTAGAAGACGGCCCTGCGCAGTTTGATAGCATCAAGCCAGCGGGCGGCGAAGGCATGAACCAGTGGTGGCATGTGTGTTTACGCGAAGGTCGTAACCGCGAAGTGCGCCGTCTGTGGGAATCCCAAGAAGTGCAAGTGAGCCGTTTGATCCGTATCCGTTACGGTATGGTTGAATTGCCAAAATCACTGCCACGGGGTGGCTGGGTTGAATTGCCAATGGAGCAAGTTAACTACTTGCGTAAATTGGCAGGTTTAGAACCAGAAACCCGCACTATGCTTGCTGCCGATAAACACAGTGTAGCCCGTGCACAGGTGAAGAGTGCCAAAATTCGCCGCGCCGTGCGTAAGCATAAAGTGACAGGTTCGGGAAAACCTAAGCCATCGCGTCAGCGCAGCTAAGTTGTTTTATCCCCATGAAAAAGGCCGCTTAGCGGCCTTTTTGCTTTCTGTTATTTGCAGCTATGTTATAACAAGAGTCAGCTGGATTGAGGAGTGAATGGATGAAGCTAATTTCAGTGCGACGGATTTGGGAGCAAGCTGCCCATAATGCGTTTACCGATTTAATCGCGTTTCAGGAAGCACTTTTTTGTGTTTTCCGTGAAGGGACTGCCCATGTGTCACCCGATGGCGCTTTGCGTATTCTACGTTCAGTGGATGGCGGCGAGGCGTGGCAGAGCGTGGCGCTTATTCGTTCGGAAGAGGCTGATTTACGCGACGGTAAACTGATTGAATATCAAGGGGAATTGCTTTTACTCGGTGGCGGGACCTTACATAATAAGTCGGGTCTTCAATCACATCTTTGGCGCTCAGCCGATGGGCGATTGTGGTCAGATGCGCTAAAGGTAGCAGATAAGGGCTATTGGTTATGGCGCTTAACTGAACATCAAAATACACTCTATGGTGTGGGCTATCGCCCAGGACCTGATGGTGACACTCGTTTGTATAAGAGCGATGATGGCGTACACTTCAAGACTTGGCTAAAGCTGTTTAATAATCAAGGTTATGTCAATGAAACAGCCATTGTTTTTGATCAAGACAGCGGCTTTTGTCTCTTGAGGCGCGATCCCGTTTAGGGCCCTGAATTTGTTGGTTTACTCGGCCGCAGCCTAGCGCCATTTACCGATTGGCAATGGCAAGAACTCGATAAGCGCATTGGTGGGCCTGTGATGTTGATGTATCAATCCCGGCTGTTGGCTGTGGTGCGCTTATATGATGAACAAGTTCGAACGGCTTTAGTTGAAATTCATCCAGATACTGGCGTGGTTCAAGAACTACTGACACTGCCATCGAAGGGCGATACCAGTTATGCGGGCGTAGTGATTGATGGAAATGAGTTGTGGGTAAGTTATTACTCAAGCCATGAGTTAGCTGACTCACAGCTGGATACGCAAAATTCGCTTGATGAATCAAACGGAGTCGCCAAAGCTAAAACGATGATTTATTTTGCAAAAATTCAGTTAAGCTAAGATTGGCGGTGCGCTATCTTTGTCGTACTTAATGTCATCGACAAGTTCGGGTTTCATTTTGAGAATATCTAAAATAATAAAGAGCCATAAATAGGCCCTTTATTATTGCTGAATCATACAGGCAGAAACTCAATAAGCGATTCGATTACTGTGCGTTAAACTGCTGACCGTTCACTGCGCTAGCATCTTGACCCATCAAATATAAATAGGTCGGCATGATCTCTTCTGCGGTTTTGAGATCCAATGGATTCTCAGCAGGGTAGGCTTTAGCACGCATCTCAGTGCGGGTAGCACCTGGATTGATACTGTTGATGCGAACCGAGGTGCCATCGCACTCATGGGCGAGGACTTGCATCATGCCTTCGGTGGCAAACTTAGAGAAGGCATAAGGTCCCCAGTAGGCGCGGCCTTGACGACCCACACTGCTCGACGTAAAGATAATCGATGCACTGGGTGCTTGGCGCATCACAGGTAGTAATGCTTTAGTTAGCATTACTTGGGCCGTAACGTTCACTTTGAGCACGTCTTCGAGTGATGGAATATCTATGTGTTCAAACGGGCCTAAGGCACCGAGCTGGCTCGCGTTATGTAATAAGCCGTCTAAATGATCGAATTGCTCGGCTATGGTATCGGCCATATCGCGATAATTTTGCTCCGTCGCGCCCTTAAGATCTAATGGCACTATGGCAGGTTTTGGATAACCGGCTTGTTCGATGACATCGTAAACCGCTTCTAGTTTTTTCACTGTTTTACCGAGTAAAATCACAGTGGCGCCGTGCTTTGCAAACTCAATGGCAGCGGTGCGACCTATGCCTGCGCCAGCGCCTGTCACTAAAATTGTTTTGCCTTTGAGTAAATCTTTTGCTGCTTGATATTCCAACATGAGTCTCTTTTTCCTCTTGGCGAGAATGCCCGCCACTTCTAGAGTCGCCGAAGTGATAAACACATGTTTCAAACAAATGAATGAAACTTTGTTATAAATAGCTAAAATGTTTGTGACAAACTTGTGGCTAACTCAATATTTTTACGTTAACTTGAAATGAGTTAGGGGCTAACATAAGCCCTATTGGTCACAGATTTAAAAGCTATTGTGACTAATTTCTTGGGGAAAACAAAACTATTACAACAAGATTTGGGGAAAAAAGATGAAAAGACTCATTTTGGGTGTTGCGATTGCATCTGCACTGGGCCTCACAGGATGTGGTGAGGACAGTTATAACGATCTCAAGGATAAGACAGAACCGCTCGTCCCTGAATCGCACATGGTGTTCGACCCTGCTAATTCAAAAGTACCATTACCGAATGATTTGCTATTCAGTGGTACCAAGGATGGCACATTATCGATTCCGGGTGAAAGCTCAGGCAATTATGTTGATCCACAAATAGCGCTTGGGGCGTTAGATGGCTGGTCGACAACATCACCGATTTCCATTGATATCGATTTAGCGAAAAAACACGACGGCACACCGCTGACCTTAATGGCGGCATCGGTTGCACAACCTGGCGCAGTAAGAATGTTTGAGGCCACTGTGGGTGGTCCATTGTCTTCTGATGCTGATTGTACTGCTAAACCGTCAGTTTCAGCGTGTAAAGTCGGAGCAGAACTTCAGTTTGGCGTTGACTTTGTATCCACCGCATCAGGCAATAAAGTGGTGATCGTGCCGCTTAAGCCACTCAAAGCTGGGCAGTCGTATATTTATGCGACAACCAATCTTATTCAAGATTCTGAAGGTCGTGGCATTGCGCCTTCAACTACCTATGGTTTGTTGAAGCTAGACATCACGACATTACCTTTAGAAACACCCGATCAATTGATGCTGCAAACCTTAGTGAACAGCTATGAGAAAGGCATTGCTGCGGCCCATAATGTCGATCCTTCGACCATAAGCTACTCTGGACTGTTTACGACTCAGTCTGTCGCTAACGTCTATGAAACCACTAAATTGCTGATGGCAAAGGGCGCGCCTTATGCACCCAGTTTTGCTCAGATGCCAACGCCTGCCGGTTATACTGTTGCACAAGCGGTGGGATTAACGGACTCAAATAGTGCTGCCTTTAAAGCCGCTGATTTAGCCGATGTGTATACCGCAAAAATCAAACTGCCGATATACGGTGACTGTTCTTCGGTCAGTTGTTTATCAACAGAAGGTAAACCATTAATTAATGGTCATTGGAAAGCACAAGGCGATAGCCCTGTCTCTGTACTATTAGCTTTGCAAGCGGGCACACTCAGCCAGAATAATTTTGGTATGCAAGCCGTGGCCAATGGGATTGCGAACCCTGCCGATGCGTTAGCCAATCCGTCTCTAATGGCAGGTAAAACTTGGTTGTTAGACGATGGTACCGCGGTAGATAAAACTAAGCATCTGACTAAGTTCAATCCAATTCCAGCGATTAAAGGATATGAAACCGTACCTGTACTGATTTCAATCCCTAATGCAGCTAAATTAGCAGCGTTGTACAATAATCCTGATCTAGCGACTGCGCCATTGGCTGGTTGGCCAACAACAATCGCACTGCACGGTTTAGGTGGCGGTAAAGAAATGTCACTAGCCTATGCGGGTACGTATGCGGCCATGGGCATTGCAACAATTGCTATTGATATGCCACTGCATGGTGCGCGCTCATTCGATGCTAACGGCGATGGGGTTTATGAAGTCTCTGCGACCGATCCTTCTTTTGGGGCTGTAGTCGGTACACCAGATGCCTTTAAAAATGGTAATCCGCTGGTGTTCGTGAATATCTCTAGCACTTTGTCGGTGCGTGATAATTTCCGTCAAGCGACGATGGACCATTTAGGTGTTCGTCTTGCTCTAACAGGATTAGCACAGGGCTTAGCACAAGCAGGTCAGCCACAAGTATTTGACGTGTCTAAAATCAGTGCTCAAGGTCTGAGTTTAGGCGCGATTGTCGGCACCGATTTTGCGACCTATGCCAGCACAGGCATGAAGAACCCAGCAACGGGCTATACCTTGCCAAATGCCTATGGCATCAAGGCCTTATCCCTAGCTGCGCCAGCGGGAGGATTAGCGGGATCATTTGCGGGTTCTGCAACCTTTGGTCCAGTGCTGTTTAGCAATATCAAGGCATCTGCGACTTTCCAAGCGCTGGTCGATAAGGCTAATACTGCAGGATATGAGGTGGGGAGTCCTGAATATGAGGCACTGGTGCAGGCAGTATATGCCCAGTTTATTCCAACGTTTGCCTTTGCGGTTCAAACTGCTGTGGATTCTGCGGATCCAATTAACCATGCCGCTACGTTAAAAGCGACGGGTCTACCTGTTCATTTAATTGAAATAGCCGGTGATGGCAACGGTAACTTACCTGATCAAGTGTTACCGAACCGGGTAGATAACTTCCCGTTATCGGGCACTGAGCCGCTGATCTCTGCTTTTGGCCTACCTTGTGTCGATAGTACGAGTAAAGGTCATGGCGTTGTGCGTTTCTCTAAAGGTCACCATAGTTCGATTGTGAGCCCAGGTGAAACGGACGCTACAGATGGTATGGCTGCCGCAGCTACCGTTGAAATGCAGACTCAAGTAGCAACCTATGCTGCGACTGCAGGTAAAGGCGATGCGACGATTTTAGTGACAAACAGCGATGTCATTGCGACTTGTCCTAACTAATCTGCGCTTAATCGGAAAAACCCAGCGAATGCTGGGTTTTTTTATGGGCCTTTAGGCTGTTAGAATAGCGCGCAATTGACTGATTGATGTAACGCCCTAACGGAGAGCACTTTGGAATTTTTATACGAGTATGGAATGTTTTTGGCGAAAGCCGTCACGATAGTGGTCGCAATCGTTGCGGTTATTATTGTGGTGTTGGCTTCCACTGTTAAACATAAGTCAGATAAGGGCGAGCTGAGGATCACTAACCTGTCTGAAGAGTTAGAAGAACTGAAGCATGGCTTAAAAGAAGAACTCCTTTCAAAGAAGCAATTCAAAGCCTATGAGAAGCAATTAAAGGCTGAAGAAAAGGCGAAAGACAAAGCTGCTGATGATACTAGCACGGGCAAAGTGTTCGTGATCGATTTTAAGGGCAGTATCGATGCCGCTGAGGTTGCGTCACTGCGTGAAGAAATCAGTGCCATTTTAGCTATCGCGGAAAAAGGCGATGAAGTGGTTGTTAATGTCGAGAGTGGTGGCGGTATGGTGCATGGCTATGGTTTAGCCTCCAGCCAGCTTGACCGTTTACGCCAAGCCGATATTCCGCTAACAGTCTGCGTTGATAAATTGGCTGCCAGTGGCGGTTATATGATGGCCTGTGTTGCGAATAAAATTTATGCGGCGCCTTTTGCAATTGTTGGTTCAATTGGTGTTGTTGCTCAACTGCCGAACTTTAATCGTTTGCTGAAAAAGCATGAAATCGATTATGAGCAACATACGGCCGGTAATTTTAAACGTACCTTGACAGTGTTTGGTGAAAACTCCGATGAAGGAAGACAGAAGTTTCAAGAAGAACTCGAAGAAACCCACGTCTTATTCAAAGCGTTTGTCGGTAAATATCGCCCTGAGTTGGATTTAGTGAAAGTAGCCACGGGCGAGCATTGGTATGGCCAGCAAGCCATTGAATTAGGGTTAGTCGATGCGATTTCGACCAGTGATGATGTGATTATGTCACTTGCCGCAGAGCTTACTGTGTATAAGATGCGTTATCAGGTGAGAAAGAAACTTGCCGATAAAATTGCCCATGGCGCATCTTTATCTGTGAATGCTATTTTTAATCGTCTTATCGAGAAAAACCGTCCAATGTAACGGAATCTAGTGTGAATACTTTTTGAGTATTCACACTTTTTTGTTTGGCTTAACGCCCAAAGCTGCGTATCTATTACAGATTTTTTTGGCTTTTATTTTATTCCCCCTCAATTTAAAATCATTCACTCACTATTGCTATCAGCTTGTTAAGCACATTAATAAAACGTCATGCAGCAAATGCGTAAATCCATTGCGAATGAAAAATCCCTATGTTAAAAATCCCGTCGATAAAGTGGTGTTAAAAATAATACCAATCGTATTAAATATCTGTTCATTCAGCGGGAGTTCAACGCTCTTTAGACAAGGCGAAGGCTTGAAGGCATAGTGGTGCTCTGTCGAAAGCCTTAAACGCAGTATAAAGTGCGTTGAAACCCGCCCTTCGGGAGCCACACAGGCATCCCACTCCGGTGTTGCATTGACTTAAAAGGGAATAACCCTTTCTGCGTCAATGCGCCTTGGATTGAGATGCCTGTGAGGTTCTGAACTGATTAGATATTTAATGTGACTGGTATTAAACTAAGTTAATTAATTTTTAATGCTGTTTCAATGTTGACGTTAAATAGCCTTAGCTGAATCAGTCTTAGGTGCTGGAGATTAACATGAGGAGACGAGTGCGGGTGTTTATTAGCCTTATAATATTCACTGTCTCATTACTCTTGCTTTATAATTTAGAGCAAGAATATCAATTAAGTGACATTATTAAAGAGGTTAAAGGTTTTTCATTTTTTGAGTTGTTATGTGCAGCGCTACTCACAGTGGGAAGTTACTCTTTATTAACCTTGTACGATTTTATTGCCGTTCGAAATGTCGAGAAGGAGATACCTTATCGTAAAATAGTCCCTATTTCCTTTCTGGGTTTTACCTTCTCCAATACCATAGGTTTCTCGCTGTTAACGGGGACGTCGATAAGATATAAGTTTTATTCCGAACTCGGCTTAAGTGGTAATAAAATCACTCAAATAGTCATTTCATGTTCAGTGACATTCTTCCTCGGACTCTTTTTTATTTGTGGTATTGCACTGGTATGCTTTCCCGCGGAACAATTATCAGCCTTACCTTTGCCAACATGGCTATTTTCATTAACGACAGTAATCGGTATTGGCATGCTGCTCAGTGTATTAGGCTATTTACTGATGAGTGTGCTGCGGAAAAAGCCATTTAACTTTCGAGGCTTTGAAATTACGCCACCTCTGTTATCTGTATCTTTAAGACAGTTGTTGGTGTCTTCACTTGATTGGATTGTCGTAGGAACCTTGTTTTATAGCTTACTGCCCGCGGTAGAGAATTTGGGCTATATACAGGTCTTAAGTATTTTCTTTGTTGCGAATGCGCTTGGGGTGCTTGCCCATGTGCCGGGTGGTATTGGGGTGTTCGAGTCCGTCGTGACTGTGGCCTTATCGCAATATTTACCGGTTGAGCAAATCCTCGGCGCCATTATTGTCTATCGGATCATTTATTACATTATTCCATTTTTAATTTCTTTGGCATACTTTGTTATTACGATCGCGCTGTCAAATAAAGATAAAATTGTAAAATTAAATACTCGAATTGCATTTATCCGCCAACTGTTACCACCGCTACTGAGTATCAGTGTATTTAGCTCGGGTTTATTATTACTCTTATCAGTGGTTAACCCTTCTATTATTCATAAGTATCACTGGTTAGGTGAGTTAGTACCGCTGCCGATCATCGAAATATCGAGCATCATTTTGAGTGTGAGTGGTGTCTTGCTATTGTTGTTATCCCATGGGTTATTTAAACGCTACCATAATGCCTTTGAATTAACGAAAAAACTGCTGTTGGTGGGCATGTTATTTATTATGCTTAAGGGCGCGGAATGGGAAATATCACTCGCGATAGGATTCGTGTACGCATTGATGTTGCCATGTGAGAATTTGTTTTATCGAAAGGGTTCTGTCGTCGGGATTAAATACTCTTTGGGTTGGCTGTTATCACTTTCTGCCGCTTTATTCTTAATGATTTGGGTATTATTTTTCTCCTATCAAGATGTTGATTATGATCATTCACTCTGGTTTACCTTCTCCCCCGATAGCCATGTATCACGAGCATTGCGAGGTGGTGCGATTGCTATTTTTATCGTGCTTGCCTTTGCCGTGCGTTATTTCTCGTCACGAACTCAGCTTAAATCACCACAACTGGACACGCCTTCATTAAAGCAGGCGATGGAGATTGTCGCACAGTCGCCGAGCAGTCATGGCTATTTGGCCTTAGTGCAAGATAAATCAATCCTATTTAATGAGGATAAAGACGCCTTTCTTATGTATGCAAGGACTGGACATTGCTGGGTGGTAATGGGCGATCCAATTGGTAATCAACAGAAATTTGATGATTTGTTGTGGCAGTTTAGGGAGTTATGCGATGCCTACGACGGTTGGCCGGTGTTTTATCAAGTGACGCAAAAATACCTGCCGAACTTTTTAGAGCAAGGATTAGGTTTATATAAATTAGGCGAGGAGGCAATTGTTCAGCTTGACCAATTTGACTTAACGTCGAGTCGCTATAAAAGTTTGCGCCAGAGCCATGCCAAGGCGCAGCGTGAAGGCTTAAGTTTTACTGTGATTGAGGCGAGTGAAGTAAGGGCCATACTGCCGCAATTAGCCGCCATATCATCGACTTGGCTAAAGGCGAAGCAAGGGCGCGAAAAGGGGTTTTCTGTCGGCTATTTCTCTGCCGCTTATCTGTGCTCGACACCTATGGCATTAGTGTATGCAAAAGGTGAACTCGTGGCGTTTTCAAATATTTGGGCGAGTGCTGCTCAGGTTGAATTTTCTGTCGATCTGATGCGTTACGAGCCTAAATTATCGAGCAGTAATATCATGGATTTTCTGTTTACTGAACTATTGCTATGGGGAAAACAGCAAGGCTATCAGAGGTTTAATCTTGGGATGGCGCCTATGTCAGGCTTGACCGACAGAGCGTTAGTGCCATTTTGGACTAAGCTAGCGAAGGTTGTGTATAAGAAGGGTAATAAGTTTTATAACTTTCAAGGGCTTAGGAGGTACAAGGATAAATTTAATCCAACGTGGGAGGCCAAGTATTTGATTTGTTATGGCGGATTATCTCTGCCAATTGTGGTGGGCAGTTTAGTGACATTAACGAGTCGTGGTGCAACCGGTGTATTTAAAAAGTAGGTGAACGATGAATAAATCCTTTGTGAAAATACTAAGCCTTATGATGATGTTTTGCAGTAGCTTTAGTGTCTTAGCCGATGACTTTGCTGACTCACTCGGCCTGACACTTCTGCCGGTCGCTAATAGCGCAAATGACAAAGCGAGTGCGAAAAAGCCGCCCTTAGTCATCTTTATGAGTGGCGATGGTGGCTGGGCTAATTTAGATCAAGGTGTGAGCCAGTTATTGCAACAGCAGGGCTGGCCAGTGGTGGGGTGGAGTTCGCTAAAATACTACTGGAAACAAAAAGATCCCAAGGATGTGACTCAAGATACTATGGCCATTATCGATATGTACGAGGCCGAATTTGGCACACAAAAGGTGGTATTGGTTGGCTATTCCTTTGGTGCCGAAATCATTCCTTTTGTGCTAAATGATCTGCCACTTAAGTATCGACATAAGATCCTCGGCGGGGTGTTATTGTCACCTTCGCAGACGTCGGATTTTGAAGTGCATGTGAGTGAAATCGTCACGTCTAGCAATGAGTCCGCGAGTTATCTGACGTTGCCCGAGGTGAATAAGCAGACGACAGTGCCTATACTGTGCTTATATGGCAAAGACGATGATGCCCCTAAGCATTTGTGCCCAGTAGTAAAACAGCCGAATGTGACTGTGATGGAGTTAGACGGTGGCCATAGCTTTGATGATGATTACGATAAAGTGGTGACTATCATAAAGCATTGGTTGAAAAGCTAAGTTATCACCCGATATCAGCTTGAATACATTCAGAAAGAAAAGGGCGCTTAATGCGCCCTTTGGGTTTTCGCGAATTGAATGTCGCGTTAATCAGATTTGATAGCTGATATGTTGATGGAAGCGTACGACGAGATCTTCACGCTCTGGGTCTACACCGATATCTGCGGCGAAGGCCTTCAGGGCGGTTTCGACATTATTCATAAAGCGTCCGAAGCCTGAATCATCACAGTCTTTGGTGCCCGCGACTATGGTGAAGTGCGCGGCTTCGACTAAGTTATCGGCATTCCAGCGACGGATCACTTGCTGCTCAGTCGCATTAGGATCGAACCCTATCATTTGTACTTCGGCTTTGCTGTCGAGTTTTTCAAACTTACTGTTACGCACCAGCGGGGTTAAGCCGTTTGCTATCATGGCAAGACGCGTCAATTGTCTGTTGGCTGCCGCTTTGAGGAAGCAATCTTCAAGGTGTTGATATAACGGCGTAAAGTCGGTTGCTGAGTCAGGTAATAAACCCTGTTTGAGTTTGCGGCTCAGTGGCAAGCTGACTGTCACATAAGTGAGAGAGCTGACGTTCTCTGGTAATTCGCACTTTCTGGCTTTATATCTTGGGCCGATGGCACGCAGTTTATAGCCATAGGTTTCTTTATAGCCCTTGGCTTTTGCGAACAGATCATAGGATAAATGCTGATGGTCGCGGACCTTCACCTTAAGATCGCTTATCGGCATTAAAGGCATCAATTCTGTCAGTAATTCGCGCACTCTGATGTGGAAACTGGCGGAATTACTCCGGATATCTTCACCGGTTGCAAGGAAGACAATGCGCAGTTTACGGGCGCGATAGTTTTCTTGCGAGAATAAATTTTGGGCTTCGTGATAGGCTGGATTATAAAAAAATAGAATTTGTTCAGTGGTTTGGAAGCAATAGGCTTCGGTGTGGTAACGGACAACAGGCAGTTTATCGTTAGTGATCACGTGGACATTACGCAGATCGTGTTGTTCTGCCAAATTAAATATCAAACGGCTTAAGGTTTGATAACAGCTTTGATAATCAGGATATTGACTCAGTAGTTCATCCGTCACCTTGATTTCGGCTGTGATGTATTGATTGGTACGGGCTTCCTTGGGTATGTACACTTTTTGCTGATGGCTAAGGGACATATTGACTCCTTGTTTGAGTTAACCATTTGCTAACACGAATTTTACTGTTTATCTATAGGGTTAATCTTGCGTTAGAACACGTTTTTATCCGTTGAGTATGAGTTTAGCTAAGTAAGCGGTTCGATAGCTTAAAATAGCAGCTATTTTATTGGGTTAACGCATCTTCTATCCATGGTTGCATCCAAGTTGCTATCTGCGCCTGCGCCTTTTCGTTGGGGTGAATGCCATCTCGTTGCATTAATTCTGGATGGGGCGCGATATCCTGCATAAAGAAGGGGATCAACACGATATCCTGTGCTTTGGATATGTCTTGATACACTTGGGTGAACTTTTGGGTGTAGCGAGGGCCATAGTTAGGCGGTACCATGATCTCGGTCAGCAGCACTTTTGCGCCGCTATCTTTGGCTAGGGTAATGATTTGGATTAGATTATTTTCAAGTTGCGTTGGGGGGAATCCACGTAAACCATCATTGCCACCCAGTTCAACGACTACAAGGTCGGGGGCGACGGAATCGAGTAAGGCGGGTAATCGGCGTAAGCCGCCCGCTGTGGTTTCGCCGCTCACTGAGCCATTAGTAAATTGATGTTCGGGCAGATTTTTTTGCAGCAGCGCCACCCAGCCTGACTGCTCTGCCATGCCATAGCTAGCGCCTAAGCTGTCGCCGAGGATCAACACCTTTGCCGCGTGCGCTGGCGTGGCCATGAATACACTCAATAGGATGAATGCCCCCAGGGTCTTCGCCATTGATGTTAATCTTAGCGATTGATACCAGAACGATTTATATAAGAAGGATCCTATGTCTAACGTCATCTTAAAAAACAGTGCCATCAATGTTGTTAACCTCGAAAAATCAGTGACTACTCAGGAAGGAACGCTCACTATCCTCAAGGGCATTAACTTAGATGTCAAGCAAGGTGAGAGTGTGGCCATTCTTGGTCCGTCTGGTTCGGGTAAGTCTACCCTGCTCGGACTGCTTGCGGCGCTTGATACGCCTACCTCTGGCGAAATTTGGCTCGATGGTGTGGCGTTATCCCCACTGAATGAAGAGCAAAAAGCGGCACTGCGTAAACAGAAGGTCAGCTTTATTTTTCAATCCTTTATGTTAGTGGATACCTTAACCGCGCTGGAGAACGTCATGTTACCCGCCGAGCTTGCGGGCGTGAGTAATGCTAAGGAAAAAGCCCAAGCCATGCTGGTGCGGGTCGGTTTATCCCATCGTTTGACCCATTTACCCAAACAATTATCGGGCGGAGAACAGCAAAGGGTGGCGATTGCCCGTGCCTTTATTTGTGAGCCCACAGTGCTGTTTGCCGATGAGCCCACGGGTAACTTGGACAGCGTCAACGGCCATAAAATTGCCGATATGTTGTTTGCACTGAATCAAGAAAGCCACACCACTCTTATCCTCGTCACCCACGATTTACTATTGGCAAAGCGTTGTGAGCGGCAGCTGGTGATGGATAACGGCTATTTACAGGAAGATACGGCGCACACAGCACCGCTCGCCGATGCTAAGGAGGCTTAATAATGGAGTTAAGTCTGGCATGGCGCCTGTTTAAGCGCGAGTTACAGCAAGGGCAATTGTTATTGATTATCCTTGCTATTACGCTCGCGGTATTGTCTGTTAGTGGGTTGGCGCGGGTGAGTGAACGGCTGCAAGTGGCTATTTCAGGCCAAGCTTCACAGTTTATTGCCGCCGATCGGATTATCGATTCGCCAGTTAAAATTGATGCGGCGATTTTAACCAAAGCCGAAGATCTTGGGCTTAAGCATGTGACGAACATGCAATTTAATTCCATGGTCTATTCGGGTGATAAGTTTCAGTTAGTCACAGTTCGCGCCGTTGAAACGGGTTATCCACTCAAGGGCGACATTGAACTCACCAGCGGTAAAACCAAGGCTTTACCCCAAGCGGGCGAAATCTGGTTTGAGACTCGCTTAGGTGGACTCCTCGGTTATCCTAAATCCATCGAACTAGGTAACAGCGAATTTGTGCTCAGCAATGAGATCAGCCGCTTACCCGACGCGGGCTTTAATCCTTTTGCTTCATCGCCCGTGGTATTAATGCGTATGGAAGATGTCGCCAAAACGGGAGTGATTCAACCGGGCAGTCGCGTGACCTATCTGTATCAATTTGCTGGCGATGAAGCCTCGCTTACGGCCTTTGAGCAAAGTGTTAAACCGCGTCTCAATAGCACCCAGCGCTGGGTCGATGTGCAATCCGGTGATTCGCCGATAGCGGGAGCAGTTAAGCGAGCTGAGCGCTTCCTACTGCTAGCTAGTTTGATGGGCATTGCACTGGCCTGCGCCGCGATAGGCATTGCCGCCCAGCGTTATTGTCAGCGCCATTACGATGTGGTGGCCATGCTGAAAACCTTTGGCGCCTCAGCAAAGCAAATTCGGTTGTTGTTCGGCACTCACTTATTGTTAGTGACGTTAATGGGGATTGTGCTTGGCCTTGTCGGTGGTGTGTTACTCGATTTTGGGATCAGTTATCTATTGCCGCCCGAAATTGCCGCCTATTCGCCGCCACTCACTCGGCCATTACTGCTTGGTGTAAGCACAGGGCTTATCAGCGCCTTTATGTTTTCGGCTTATCCATTGATGCGCTTACTGGCTATTCCGCCACTACGAGTGCTACAGCGTCAGTTAGAGGGCCTGCAACTTGGGATGTGGCTGCATCTGCTTTTGAGCTTAGGGGCGATGGCGTTACTGGGCTATTTGTATTCCCAAAGTTGGGCTTTGACCCTGACTGTGGTCGCGGCCGTGTTGCTGCTCGGTGTGCTGTTAAGCGTGCTTGGCTTTGTGATGATACGTTTAGGCCACAGTGTCGGTATGAAGACCACCAATCCCTTACAGTTGGCACTGGCAGGGCTCAGACGTCGTGCGCGGCAAAATGCGGTGCAATTGGTGGGATTTAGCGCTGCACTGGTATTGTTATTGACGATTCTAGCGTTAAGACAAGACTTGCTCAACGAGTGGCAAAAACAGTTGCCCGAAAATGCACCTAACTACTTCCTCGTCAATATTGCACCCGACGATGCTAAGCCCTTGAATGATTTTATGACGACTAAGGGCATAGTCGCGACGGACATTTATCCTGTGATCCGTGGCCGTTTAACTCAAATTAACGGTGAAGCGCTGATTTCGAATGAACAGTCTGAAGCGGGTGAAAAGGGCCGAGTGGGTATTTCCCGCGAGTTAAACCTAACGTGGCGCAATACGCTGCCTGCTAACAACGAACTGTTAGAGGGGCATTTTAATCAAGCGGCCGATGAAGTGTCGGTGGAATCTGGCGTGGCGGACCGTTTGGGTATTGCCATTGGCGATAAGTTGACTTATGTGATTGATAATCAAGAGCTCACAGTTAAAGTTGCCAGTATTCGTGCCGTGCACTGGGAAACGCTGCAGCCGAACTTCTTTATGATTTTTACCCAAGAAGCCCTCGCGCCCTTTGCTTATACCTCGATGGCGAGTTTCTATCTGAATGATCAGCAAGCTACGAATGACCAGTCAACAAGCGACCCAGCAACAAACGGCCAAGCGCTAAGTGCCGATGGTACGCCTAAGGATGCGGTGATCCTTGCGCTTATTCAGCAATTCCCGACCATATCGATCATCGATGTGGGCGCTATGGTGGGGCAGTTACGGCAGATCATAGAGCAAGTGTCGCTATCTCTGACCTTAGTGCTTGCCTTAGTGTTACTGGCCAGTGCCTTAGTATTGATTGCACAGACTGAAGCGGGCATGGCAACTCGGCAGCGGGAACTGGCGGTGCTGCGTACCTTTGGCGCTTCGGGATGGTTATTGCGCAGTGCAACGGGTTTAGAGTTCGCCTTGCTTGGCGGTATTGCGGGCGTGTTAGCCGTCATTGTGGCTGAATTTGCGTTATATCTACTTAAGACGCAAGTGTTTGAGCTTAATGTGTATATGCACTGGCCTTGGTGGGGAATCGCCCCTGTTTCTGGCGCTTTAATCGTGGCCTTACTTGGGGTGTGGCGTTGCCGACAATTGCTCAGCCAATCTTGCTCTGAGCTATTAAAGGCGGGTAGCTAATGGTTGCTTGCACGGGCTAACACTATAAGTTTATGACTTAAGTAGACAGCGTTAACAATAAAAAGCACTGATGCCGCATAAGCTCAGTGCTTTTTTATTGTCTTGCTGATTCTGCTGAGTTTGAGCATGACTCGAATATGAATATGAATATGAATATGAATATGAATATGAATATGAATATGAATATGAATATGCGTTTTTACATTGGCTTACAAATTGATCTGTGCAATACCAATCGTATTAAATATCTGTTCATTCAGCGGGAGTTCAACGCGCTTTAGACAAGGCGAAGGCTTGAAGGCATAGTGGTGCTCTGTCGAAAGTCTTAAACGCAGTATAAAGCGCGTTGCCATGCCGTTAACATCAGCCGCCCTTCGGGAGCCACACAGGCATCCCACTCCCGTGTTGCATTGACTTAAAAGGGAATGACCATTTCTGCGTCAATGCGCCTTGGATTGAGATGCCTGTGAGGCTCTGAACTGATTAGATATTTAATGTGGTTGGTAAAAGTTGATAGCAACAGAACTTAGTGCAACGCAATGGGTCTATTTATCTGAGAAAAGCGACTCGCTTATACATGCCATAGAGAGGGAATATATGTTCAAAGGAATAACAAAACTACTTAAGGATAACCGCTCCTTTTTTCTGTTTATCAGTTTAATGTTAGTGTTCAGGAGCGCTGTGGCTGATTGGAATACAGTGCCATCGGGTTCTATGCTGCCGACTATCGTCGAGGGCGATCGCATTCTGGTGAACAAGATGGCCTACGATCTTAGGGTGCCATTTACCCATATCGCCTTAGTCAAACTGGCGGATCCCGCCCGCGGTGATATCGTGGTGTTCGACTCGAAAAAGGCCGATAAAAAACTCATTAAGCGGGTGATTGCTGTGCCAGGCGATACTGTGATGATGCGGGATAATCGTTTGTATTTAAATGGAGAACCCCTTAGTTACACATCCCAAGCATTGAGTCCTTATGCTCCCGCTGATGTCACAGAAATGCAGGAGAACTTACTCGATATGGCCCACAGTATTCGCCTTAATCCTGTAGCCTCAAGGCTCGCCAACTTTGGACCTGTCACTGTGCCAGACGCGCATTACCTAGCGCTGGGTGATAATCGAGATAATAGCGCTGATTCTCGGGTCATTGGCTTTGTGCCACGGGATGAGATTGTTGGCCGTTCCAGCTCAGTGGTTTTCTCCCTTGATTATGATGATCATTACTTGCCTCGACCTGAGCGTCTCATGCGCGAGTTTTAGCATGCGCGGATTCTAGTATTCGTGATGTTGCTCCATAAAGAAGGGCGCCGAATGAGGCGCCCTTTTGTTAGCTGGTTGATTCAACGATGCTTTACTTTAAGCAACTTCTTCAAAAGCAACTACTTCATAAAGCTCAGATAGCCCTGCAAGACAATCAAGTTAACGATGTCGATAAAGAAAGCGCCGACGATAGGCACAACCATAAAGGCTTGGGGTGACGGCCCTGTGCGCGAGACGAGCGCGCCCATGTTCATTACCGCCGTTGGTGTTGCACCCATACCAAAGCCGCAGTGGCCACCGGTGATCACTGCCGCATCGTAATTACTGCCCATCACTTTGAATGTCACGAAATAGGCGAACACCGCCAGTACTGCGGTTTGCACCAGTAAGATGACGAGCAGCGGGATGGCTAAATCAAAAATCTCCCATAGCTTTAATGTCATCAAAGCCATAGAAAGGAACAGTGACAAAGCGACTGTGCCTATGACATCGATACTTTCAGTATGGGGCTTATAGCCGCGGGTGAGTTCGGTGATATTGGCGATGATAACGCCAAGGAAGAGAGCATAAACAAAGTCGGGCATTTTGAGCCAAGCTATGCCCGATTGGCTGATCCACAGCGTGAGCCATTTTGAGCCTGCAACACACAGCAGCAGTACAAACAGGGTTTCTAATATGGTTTTGGCTGTGACTTGATCTTCTTCTAACTGATCGTAAGTCACTAAATGCGGATGTTCACTGTGATGCTTGCGACCAATCCCATAGCGAGAAACAAGATTATGTTTACCGATTAATCGCTGCGCAACGGGGCCACCTATGATCCCGCCCATGATTAAGCCAAAGGTCGCAGCGGCCATGGCAAATTCTAAAGTATTGATACCGTAGTTTTCCGCAAAGGTTTGTGACCAAGCGACGCCCGTTCCATGGCCACCCGACAGGGTAATTGACCCTGCGATAAGGCCCATAATCGGGTCGAGCCCTAACAGATTGGCTAGACTGACGCCGACGGCGTTTTGGATAACAATATAAATCGAGGCAACACCCAGAAAGATAAAGACTTTTTTACCACCGCTGAGTAACAGCTTGTAGTTTGCCGAGAGGCCAATCGTGCTGAAAAACATCAGCATTAAGGTATTTTGCAGCGATAAGCTGAAGTCGAGACTGATATTTTGAAAGTGAAGAAATGCGACACCCGCGGCGACAACGAGGCCACCCACTATGGGTTCGGGGATATTATATTGCCTAAAGACACGTACATGGCGATTGATGGAGTGGCCGATAAACAGCACGAAAATGGCAATTAAAAATGATTCTAGCTCGCCAATCGTATAGGTCGTGTGCATGAAAATTCCTTACAAACTGTCTTAGTGTGGGCATTTCAGTGAGCACAATGCCCATTGAGGAGTCACCCATCTTGTTATTAAGTACCTGCTAATGCTGGATGTTAAGCGCTTGATGTCGAGGACAGATCAGTGTCAATCCGATAAAAATTTAAAGGATGAGTGAGCGCGAGTGTGTTTCGTTTTATGGTTTATAGGCCAAGAACAGCAGATTAAATAGCCTATTCTTGAGCATAAATAACTGTCTATTTATGGGGTGTTGCTGAGTCTTTCTGTGGTCAAGGTTGAGGCGATTAATGCGTGCCTCCTATGACCGAATGGAGGCGAGTTTAGCAGAAAAGTGCCGCGCTGTCGCTAAATCACATTACAAATCATGATGTTACGATATTGTTTTTCTAGTGTTGCTAAAGTGGCGCTTGTGCTTACGTCAACATCTAGCCAGCCTTAGCACCGAAATTCGTGCGCATTAGCGCCCGAATATGTCGATGTTTTATGCAAGATTTCGCAAGATTGTTAGCATCAGCGTGCTAGCCTATTTGGCTAACACGTCGGTTAAGGCATTGTCGAGGTCACTGAATTGAAACTGAAAACCGGCTTCGAGGGCGCGTTTAGGATAAACAAACTGTCCTTCGGTCAGCAGCTCAGACATTTCACCCATAGCCAAGCGTAATGCAAGCGGCGGGGTCGTGATAAGGGCAGGGCGATTGAGTGCTTTTCCCAGTGCTTTGGTAAACACAGCGTTACTGACTGGGTTGGGAGCTGTGGCGTTGAATATGCCTTTGCAATGTTCTTGGCTGAGTAAAAAGTCGATAAGGGAAATGAGATCTTGCACATGGATCCAGCTCATGCCTTGACGTCCATGACCAATTGGGCCACCGAGTCCGAGCTTAAAGGGCGGTAACATTTTCTCTAATGCGCCGCCTTTTCCTAACACAATCCCGATACGGATAATGCAGACGCGGGTTTGCTCAGTATTTGCATTAAGCGCTTCTTGCTCCCATTTTCGGCAGATGTCATGGCTAAACTCAACATGGGCACCACTGGATTCATCGAGCAATTGATCATCATGTCGACCGTAATAACCCACTGCCGAACCACTCACCATGATCTTAGGCGGATTACTACTCTGCTGTATGAGCTGAGTTAATCTTGCCGTGATATCCCAACGGCTATCACAAATCCGCTGCTTCTGGTTTTTGCTCCAGCGCTTAGCGACGATCGGCTCGCCCGCAAGATTCACTATGGCGTCAATATGATTCAGGTCGCTCAGCGCATCGAGGCTCTCAAGGTAATGGTGCTGATTACCGAGTATTCTCTGCGTTTGTTGCACTGAGCGCGTTAATAACGTCAGTTGATGATGGGCCGCCAATCGTTCGACTAATTGGCGGCCAATAAAGCCGCTTGCGCCAGTGATCAGTATATTCATGGAACCTCTCTTATCGGTTGAGCTATGAGGATATATACCGAAATACGGTGTGCAACGATCACTGAATCTGACTATTTCTAGCGAGTTTATTTCTGATGACACAACTCCATCGAGACTGAATCGGCAAAGCGCAGGGCATGGGGTTTGTCGATTTCGACACTGGCAAATTCAACCCAAGGATGCTCACTGGCGATGGCCAGCGTTTGGCTGGTGAGATTTTCGAGTAATGAGAAACGGTTATTCTCGATCAGCTCAATGATCTTTTTGGTGATAGTGCGGTAATTGAGTGCATCCTCAACATTATCACTGTTACGGGCATGCTCGGCACAGTAATGGATCACGACATTGATGATCACGTCTTGGCGATTTTGAATTTCATCTTCTTTAATGCCGATAAAAGTACGAAGTCTTAAGTTTTTAATGCGTATAATCGCGGTTTCTGGTTTCATAATGGCAAATGGCTATCTTAAGCTAAGGTTTCTGAGGTTAAGTGTGTTCTCGGGTTAGCCTAACAATTTTATCTAAGATCAAGAAGGATTTTTAATAAATGACGCGACCTAATGCGCCCTCCGCTGCTTACCGTGGCTTTGCGGTTATGGCCTTTGTAGTGATTATTTTGGCAGGGATTAAGGCGGCGAGCCCGATTGTGGTGCCGTTTGTGCTATCCAGTTTTCTGGCGGTGATTTGTAATCCCGCGATTGGTTTAATGACAAAATTCCGTGTGCCTAAATGGCTTGCGGTGATCCTCTTGATGGGCTTTATTGTGTTGATGGGCCTCTGGTTAGCCTCGGTTGTCGGCAGTTCAGTCAATGAGTTCTCCAAACAATTGCCCCAATATCGGGTGCAGTTAGTCGAGCAATTTGCTTGGATATTAAATAAGTTACATTCCTTCAATATTCAGATTTCGAAGGATCAAGTATTAGCGTATTTTGACCCTGGCATGGCCTTGTCTATGACCACTAATATGCTGTCGGGTGTTGGCAATGTGATGGCGAATTTATTTTTGATCATCTTAACCATCGTCTTTATGCTGTTTGAAGCCCAATCGCTACCAAAGAAATTGCATCTGGCGCTGGACGATCCCGATATGCGCCTCAAGCAGATTGACCGCTTTTTGCAATCGGTTAATCAGTACATGGTGATCAAGACGCTAGTGAGTTTAGCGACCGGGGTTATCGTCGGTGTCGGTTTAACCATTATTGGTGTGGATTACGCCATGCTATGGGCGGTGATCGCCTTCCTATTTAATTACATTCCCAATATCGGTTCTATCATCGCTGCCATTCCTGCGGTGTTATTAGCCTTTATTCAGCTTGGTCCTGCGGCTGCTGGCGGTACTGCACTTTTATATGTCGGTGCCAACATGGTGATGGGCAATATGATTGAACCTAAATTTATGGGCCGTGGCTTAGGCTTATCGACCTTAGTGGTGTTTTTATCGTTAATTTTTTGGGGCTGGTTGCTAGGTTCTGTCGGCATGTTGCTGTCGGTGCCGCTGACTATGGTGGTTAAAATTGCCCTTGAATCGAGTAAGAGTGGTAACTGGTTAGCCATTTTATTATCGGACGATGTTGAAGATAAGTTCGTGGCCAGCAACACGGAAAACTCAAGTTCCGATGGCGATGAAGCCGATACAAGTACAACAGAGAGTAAGTAATAGAAGATGCAAAGTTTTATACAAGCGCTAGCGACAATTGAATTGGGTGATGATGCAGTGCGGTTGTTCCACGGCCGCGGTGGACACTACGTGGGTTGTGAACACCTATGTTTAGATTGGTTTGCGCCAGTGCTGTTGCTGACCAGTTTCACTCCCTTAGCCGATGACGATTTAGCCACATGCCAGCAGGCCATTGCGGCGCGTTGGCAGGCCATTCGTCCTGATAGCCAACTGAATTTAGTCTATCAATACCGCAGTGCGGGCGAGACCTTTACTCAAGTGCTGCAAGGCGAAGTGCCTGAGCCGCATATTGTTAGTGAAAATGGCGCACGCTTTCAGGTGCATTTAATGCGCGGACAAAACCACGGTTTATTCCTCGATATGGCCAACGGCCGCGAGTGGGTGAGAGTAAATGCCCGCTATAAAAAAGTGCTTAATTTGTTTGCCTATACCTGTGGTTTCTCGGTGGCGGCATTGCAAGGCGGCGCCGATGAAGTGGTCAATATGGACATGAGCAAAGGCGCATTAGGCATAGGCAAACAGAATCATTTGCTGAATGGCTTTAGCGCAGGGGCACGTTTTTTAGGCCATGATATTTTTAAATCTTGGGGCAAACTGAAAAAGCTCGGTCCCTACGAGATTATTGTGGCCGATCCACCGAGTAATCAAAAGGGCAGTTTTGTCGCGACTAAGGATTATGTACGTTTAATCAGGCGTTTACCTGAGTTACTTGCCGATAATGGTGAAGTGTTACTCTGCCTCAATGCACCCGAGCTCGATACCACTTTCCTACGCCAGCAGGTCGCAGATGCGGCGCCAGCACTCGAATATATAGAGCGCTTAGCCAATCCGCCAGCGTTTATGGATGTGTCTGAAGAGAAGTCGCTTAAGGTGCTGCGTTACCGTTTATCGACTCGAGCCTAGTCTTGATTTAGCTTAACAGGCCAGTATTAACTGGCCTTTTT
>NZ_JAUOEQ010000028.1:0-60170 GCF_031931965.1 Shewanella sp. SP2S2-6
GTTTTCGCTGTGTCGTCACCTTGTAAGCACATCGCTGGGTTACTTTGAGTCGAAGGCGGTGCATAATTTTACGAACGAGATAGCGACCAACCTGGTAGCCTTCCTTGCGCAATTTCTTCACCATTTCACGATTCCCTAAGCTGCCTCGACTTTGCTTAAATAGCTGTCGAACAAGGCGATAAAGTTTCAGTGTTTCAAGGCTTATCACGTTTGCAGGGCGTTTATGCCAATCGTAATAGCCTGACTTACTGACACTCATTACTCGACATAACAGTGCTATGGGGAATAGGTGAGATTGCAGTTTGATGAAACGAAATCTTACTTCATTTCTCTCGCAAAGAAGGCGCTTGCCTTTTTTAGAATTTCTTTCTCCATGCGTAATTCTTTGTTTTCTCTACGCAATCGCTTTAGCTCATCACGCTCAGACTCTTCTAAGGTGACACCTTGTTTCAGGGCTTGGTGTTTTTCCTTCCAGTTGTAAAGCAGGCTCGTGCTAACTCCAAGAGACTTTGCCGCATCGGCAACGCTATAACCTTGTTCTAGCACCATCAAGACAGCTTCATCTTTAAATGCCTGGGGATAACTCTTATGTGATTTTTTCAGACTCATATAGACCTCTTAATTTATTGACCATACTGTCTCAAAATTAAGTGTCCGATGGGATTAGACCAGAACACTCGTTGAGAATGTCTATCAAGAAGTCCACACACCTAAGTGTACATGGTTTTATGCTATTGCAGTGATAGCTTGTTAAACCAATCTCAGCTTATATACTATCCAACAATTCGATGATGAATATAAATCAATCACCACCGCTTAATCCATCTAGCCTTCAACTTTCTTTAAATAGGTATCGTCACTGCAAGTTGAGCCGCCAACTGTACAAGCCGTTTGGTCCTTCGTACATCCCCTAATTTTGCGCGCTGAAAAATGTTCTGTGCCCAGAGTGATGGTTCACTTAAAAATATGGCACGTTGTATCTAAAACAAAAGGTCAGGATCAGATCAGGGTAATTGAAAATGGTTCAAAAAAAACCGGGGAAAATCGAGGGATTTGTGGAGAATAGACAGCTTGTTGCGGAGCTTTCTGTTGTAAAGCAGATTAGCGCCAATCCCAAAAGACTTTGCAGCATCTGCAGCGCTATAACCTCGCCCTAGCACCATCCAGACCGCTTCATCTTTAAATGCCTGCGGATAACTCTTATCTGATTAATTCCGACTCATATCGACCTCTTAGTTAATTGAATTTTCGCTGGATTGAATTAACTATCAGCCGAAATGCGTTTAAAGTTTAAGCCGCCTGCCGTGGTGTTTCATCAGTTAGCAGCTTAATGGCTGAGTGTCGCACTTAGGAGTTGAATTCAGGATTCTTACATGAGTTATTTAATTTACATGCAAAGAAACTAATGTATACTGTGTGTGTTGACAAATAAACATCAAGTGGTAGGAAACGGCGCTATACTTATGAGTATTGTTTTTGTTCGTATTTGATAATTGAGTATACGTTTAAATTCACGAGTAGATTTGCTGTATCTGCATATAATAAATCATGAATCAAAGATTTTTTGCAGCCGTTTTACAATTTTAATTGCGAGGGTGTATGAATAAAAGAAGTAACCATCTTGTGAGATGCGCTGTTTTGGGGAACTTTGAACATTTTATAAGGGAAAACAATGGTAATCCCGTTGCTTTACTTAGGGAGGTAGGGCTTACATCCGCAGGAATAAAAAACCCTGACTCCTATATATCATCCCTCACTGTTTCACGTCTTTTTACACTTTGCTCAAAAAAATTAGCTATGCCTCTATTTGGGTTGCAGCTTTGTTTAGCTGATGATTCTTCACCAATAGGAGTGTTAGCAATATCATTAGCACTTCAACCCGATATAGAAAGTATGATTGAATTCGCGAAGGAACATTATTATTTGCAAAATAATAACCTTTTTTTTGATACCAAACAGGAACAAGATCGATTTTATATTATTTTCAATAATATCTTAGAATCAAAGGTTAAGGTGGATTTGGTTCAACTGAACTTGTTTCAGGTTCAAGGCGCATATGATTTCTTTAAAGTAAGATGCCCACCAATTGGCTCCGGCTTATATGCTCATTCTACTTTTGTACTTGATGAGTCATTACGCCCAAGTTGGGCTGAACACATAAAATTTGGGTCTAGTTTTAACGGTATCAGTTTTCCTGTTAGGCATCTACAGTTAAAGCCATCGGTAGATGAGCGTGACCTTTATAAACTAAGTGAGCAAGTAGTGGATAATTTAAAGTTAAGTTATCCAGATAACTTAATTTCTATGAGTCAACACATAATAATGCAGAATCTTTCTGCTGGAGAGTCTAGTATTGCACAATTAGCAAACGCTCTTGGAATGACAGTCAGAAATCTTCAAAATAAGTTTAAAGAATTGGATGTCAGTTATAATCAACTTTTGAAAGACTGTCGTTTACAACAAGCATGTTCATTGCTGTCCGACCCATCCATAAGTATTTTAGATATCTCTCTTTCTCTTGGTTATTCTGACACGTCTGTTTTCAGTAGGCAGTTTAAGCGTTGGACAGGGCTAACACCACTGGAATGGAGGGGGGAATTTACGCCTCTCGGCAATTAGCACATTAAGGGGGTTACTCACCTTGTTTAACTGACTATATATTAAGTTATTTTAGCGAACTTGGCGCAATCCATCAGAAAAACTTCGCAGTTTGTCGGGGCGAAGAGGTTTTTTTAAACGATAATATGTGATCAGTACCAGTGGTCGTTTTGAACACACTTAATGGGGATATAAGGTTGAGAATTTCTCAGAATCGAGCATTGTTGCTAGTCTCAATGTTGACAGCAGGGTTGGTGGGTTGCAGTGGCAGTGAGGATGACACGTCGGTTATCACGCCGCCAACACCTACCCCTTCCATTTATGCCGGGGATACCCGTGATGCCGTGGCTCAGGGTAAGCCTGGGGTCATCAATCTAGCCCACAGCGTCAAGACCAGCGATGGCTCTGCTCTATACCTTAACGCGGTGAGCCCTCTTGGTAATCATGCCAATTGTAGCGATGTAACACTCAATGCCTTGAACTTTACGGTTAAAGCCGATCAGCTAGGGGCTTGCGTTTACCAATACACAGTGATGGATGCAAGCAATCGTGTTAAAGCACGCGCGATCAGCCAAGTGGCCGTGGTCGGAGCGAATAGCCAGTTGTTGGCTGCTGGCACGCTGACTCCGATCAGTCGGGTTGCCGAGTTGGGGGAGCAAATTACCATCAACTTAGTGGCGCCTGCTGGCATGACGCTCTCCGAAGAGGTGACCCAGCTTGGGGCTGGTAGTAGTTCCGTTGACAGTAGTGCGAACAGCATTACTTACACCGCGGGGACGAACGAAGGTGATGCCGGGGTGACCCGACTTTTCTATAGCTTTACCGATGCTGATAGCAAGGTATCAATGGGGACGATAGATGTGTCTGTGTCCTCCGATACCCTTAACACAGCGCCGCTGGCGAGCAAGTTCACTTATGTGACTGAAGCAGATGCGGCGGCCAATAAACCGAATACCGAAGTGCCATTGGGTGAGCCCATCACCATCGATTTGGCTGACAAAGTAAGCGATGTGGACAACGACGCATTACAGCTTGTGAATGTACAAGTGTTTAATGGCATGGTGGTATCCAGCTTCCCCGATGATATGACGAACCTCAAGTTTGAGTTCAGTGCGAGTACACCAGGCGTCTATTATGTGGCTTACACCGTGTCAGATCACAAGGGGGGCTATGCCAGCAACCTAGTGCAAATCTATGTGTCCGGACCCTGGCCTGATGTCATTGTGCAGCAAACCGGGGATGTATTTTCCGCGCCTTTGAGCTTGCTTGAAGCCATGACTGCCGATCTGAATTTTATCGGTATTGCGGCCGAGGCGGATAAGCCCGCGGGTAATGGCGACAAGCAGGTGCCAACGTATGACTGGGCAGCGGCTGACGCCGTCTGTCGTGCCCGTGGCGGATCGTTACCGACAGAGACTCAGATGCAGACTCTGATGACGCAGGAGGGGAACCCCTTCTTGAGCGGCGATGGGTCGGCTAATGAGATGGCGAGCAACTGGCCAGTCGCCCGTTACTATTTTACCAGCAGCTTTGATGGAACCGATAAAAATCAGGTTAAAGTGTGGGATGCCGTCAATAATCAACTGCTGTTGGTCAGCAGTGGTCAAAATGGTATTGATACCGCATATCTGGGTTATTTGACCTGTATCGACAAAACGCCAACTGATTTGGCGATTGTTACACCTAGTTATATTCTACGCAGTGTGCCTTCTGATTTGGTTGCAGAGTTTACCACCGCGTCCGGAAGTCGGTTCGAATATACCAAGCCACTGTATTGGTCGGTCAGTATGCCGGAGGTGGATGCCAATGGATTTGCGCTGGACGCGAAAACCGGTCAGCCGATAATGGAGTCAGACGGTTCAGCCACGCCAATCGTGCCAGAGTTTAACAATAATGTCAGCATTGAAGAAAGCACGGGGATAATTACCGCCTTGGCGGATGGTTTGGTCAATGTCAGCGTGACCGACCCCTTGGGGGAGTTAAGCGATACCATCACCCTCAAGGTGATTTATAACTTGTTGGCAACGGACGGGACGGATCCCTATTTTGAAGGGCTAGGGGATGGTGATTGTACAAAACAATCATATGGTAATAATATATCTGGCTTTAACTTGGTTAACGCTTATGGTAATCAAAAATTTACAGCATTCGGTTATAAGGGTTGTAATGATGCGCCTCAAGGTAAGAACTATATAGAGGTCCAGGGGCAAAAACTTGATAGTAGGTACTCTACTTACGGATATTTAATCAAGCCTATTAAAATATATGCTGTCAATGGGCAAAGAATGCAAGTTGATATGTGGTTGAATATTTTAAAGCCTCATCGATATGTTCCAAGTATTAAACTGCACATTGGAACTTCTAAAATTGAATTCCATCATTATACAACTGGTTGGCCACCTATATCTAGTTCCAACCCTGTATATCTTGATGGAACCACACCTGGTTATGATAAGTGGGTTCATATGAGAGGGTGGTTAAACGCACCGTCTACTGGGGACCATGAATTTAAAGTAGAGGTATCAAGTTCTAATGGTGATGTAAATTCAATAGCTGTAAAGCTCGATGATATTATAATGATCCCTGCACCACTCAATTGATCCGTTAATCTATAATCAAGACAGGGCTCAATTTAGAGCCCTGTCTTTTTCTATTTTCAAATTGGTTTTTAGTAGGCATTTATGGAACATGTTCAGAGAAAGGAGTTTATATATTTTCTCTCTGTTTGCGGCAATTGACGATGGTTGTAGTGGCACACTAATTTTGGCCACCTAAATAGAGGTGATATTATTACCTCGTAGATGACTTTAGGTGAACACATGAGATCGACAACCAGAAAAACATTTAGTGCTGAATTCAAACTTGAAGCAGCCCAATTAGTCCTCGATAAAAACCATAGCATCATCGAAGCTGCAAAGGCGATGAACGTAGGTAAATCCACTATGGATAAATGGGTGAGACAGTTAAAACTAGAACGCCAGGGTGGCATACCAAAAGCATCTCCGATTACCCCTGAACAAATTGAAATCCGTGAGCTGAAGAAGCAAATAGCTCGTCTTGAGGAGCACAATCTTATCCTAAAAAAGGCTACCGCTCTCTTGATGTTAGACTCGATGAACAATTTACGCTAATCAGCGCACTCAAGCAGAGCCACTCTATTCTCACAATTTGTAATGCATTCAAAGTGCATCGAAGTAGCTATAAGTATTGGCTAAAAAGAAAAGAACATATTGATGCAGACTTTACTATTTTATGCAGTGAAGTGAAGGCCGCACATCGTATTAGTCATGGCTCTGCCGATGCGCGAACGATAGCGCAATTAGTGACTAACAAAGGGATTGGTCTCAGTCGTTATCGAGCCCGTAATCTAATGAAAAAGCTTGGGTTATTAAGCTGTCAGCAGCCTAAGCATTCTTATAGAAAAGCGACACAAGAGCATGTTGCAATCCCCAATACGCTTAATCGACAGTTTGCAGTAACTCAACCAGATCAAGTGTGGTGTGGCGACGTGACGTATGTTTGGGTCGGTAATCGTTGGGCCTATCTAGCTGTTGTTTTAGACTTATTTTCCCGCAAACCTGTTGGATGGGCTTTGTCATTATCACCAGATAGTGAGCTGACCTGTAAAGCTTTGAAAATGGCATTTGAGTTAAGGGGTAAGCCTGAGAATGTGATATATCACAGCGATCAAGGTTCGCATTACACAAGCTTGAAATTCAGACAATTAATATGGCGTCTTCAGATTGAGCAAAGTATGAGTCGCCGCGGGAATTGTTGGGATAACGCACCAATGGAGCGTTTCTTTAGAAGTTTGAAATCTGAGTGGATACCCGCCAGTGGTTATGGGGATTTTACAGAAGCAGATAAAGAGATCACAAATTACATCACTGGATATTACAGTGAGACCAGACCCCATCAATATAATGGAGGGTTAACGCCAAATGAGTCAGAACGTTTATATTGGAATGACTCTAAAACCGTGGCCAATTTTACTTGACCACTACAGGTCGTTACTGTGCACCGCACGGAGCATTCATTGGTTCAGCTCATTGGTATGGCTATTACATCAACAGGTGTTACATGTAAAATTTGATAATAGTTATCATTTCGCTTGGTTCATCCCCATACGGTCCTTAAGATTCATCAGTTAACAGAATTTACCTGATTCAATGTTAAAAATAGTTATGAATAACTCAACTCTGCAAAATTAGCTCATAAACATAAATCAATTTTGGCCACTATCGGCATTCGGTGGTGTGACTTTCAACCGGTTTCTTGGTTGATTTGTGAAGTCAATGATGTTTATTGGCTTAATTGGTGTGATCTGCATGTGTTTTTACGGGAATTGTCGAGATGTGAAGTGGCTTCCTAATTAAAATAAGTTCATCAAATCAGGAAGGGGAATTCACCTGGTTTTGTTAATTTTTTCGCCGACATCTCTATCATTTGCTCATAACGCTTTACTTACATGCCACATTAAATGTAGTAAATGTAGTAAATGATAGTAATTCACATTTTTAAGGTATAAATATGTTTAACAAAAAAGTATTGGTTTCTGCACTTATTCTGGCAGCTGTATCTGGTTCTTCTATTGCAGCAGGAGGTGATGTCGCTCGTGTTGATAACCTTAAATGGGTATCAGATCTGACTACACAAACTTTGACTGGTAGTCTGGTGATCACTGACCAAAATGATCAGATTATTCAAGCTGGTACAGAGTATGCTCTAGGTAAAGTATCTGATGATTTGACTTTTGCACCTAACTATGGCTCTGAAGCAATACTTGAAGCTCACAGTTTCGATGATGTTTCTGGTAACAATGATGGTATCGCAGATCAAAGTGAAGTTGGCGAGTTAGTTGCCGCGTCTTGGATGGTAAATAGCGTCACATATGATGTTATTGCCGGTGGTGCCGTGGTGAACACTGGCGTAACCCCGAATGTGAACATTAATGGATTAGATGTAACTGTAGACGGTACTACTGCAGGTGTCACGGGGGCAGATACCATTAGGATTCTAGTAGACCAAGCTACTGCACCTGCTGCGGTAGAAGGAGTGACTAAAGCGATTGTGACTATGTCTATCAGTGCGACTCAAGATGCATAATTTTGAAATGTGAGCTATACATAAAGCTCACAATGCTAGACGTTTGTCAGGTGCCTTAGCAATGCGAATTGGTTAAGGCATTTTTATTTATGCATTTCAAGGAGAAGTTGTGAGTCGTCTACAAGCGATCAGCATAATGTTAATCGGAGTGTCGTTCTCCTTTTGCCCATCGGTTAATGCTGCTGCATTATCACGAAGTATGACAGTTATCACAACGCTAAACAAAAATGCATTTTTCGATGGTGAGCTTAACATTCAGTTTAAAGACGAGAGGCTATATCCAGTTTTTGATAAAAAACTTAAGACGCTAGCCGATACCGGAACGGTTCTCTATGTAACATCCACTTTGCAGGATACTATTGACAATGCAAATGTGCAGCACTTACTAACGCTGACACAAAATTCCAGTATTTGTTATGAATACGATGAAGCCGGAGAGTCTAAACCGATCCCCAATGATGCTAGTAGTTATAATTATCAAAGTGATTTAGTAGATGTGCTTGTTGACGGACAGCCACTAAAGGCGAAAGAACCATTATCTTTAGCATTTGATTCATTTGACGAAAATGGTAAGTCTGCAACACATGATTTTCTACTTCATTTTAATGAGTTGCCAGTTAATGCGAATAAATGCGAAGGAGATGTGGCTGTAATGGTCGAATTTGATATATGACATCATTATTAAAAAAACATGTAGCAATATTTCTTATGTATCCATCACTCGCGACTTCTGCACAACCACCGGTGCCAGCTGAGTTTGCCGAGTTATATCAAGTAGTGGAACGAACCGTTAAATTTAAAGACCTATCTGGAAATTATCATAACATAACGATGCTAGCAGGTTATGATAATATTAAAATAAACAGTGATGGTATGGTAAGTTCATTACAGGCGATATTAATATCTAATAATGTAAAAAAAGATGTTATTAATAATATAATTTCAGAACTTAGTGTTGGCATTCAAAACGGAAATGAATGTACTGGTAGGCTTGGTAACTGTGTTGTACAGCCTGATACCTATGCCTTTTTATACGATTTTTATTCTAATGTAGTGTATTTCTATATTAACCCTAAACTCCTTATTGAAGATAATAACCTAGATGATGCTAGAGTTGTTTATGCAGATCCGGTTAAATCAGATTGGGGGGTAATAAATCATATTAATAGTTACGTAAGTAAGAGCAATAACTCAGATGCTAACTTTAGTTTTTACAATGAATCTACTGTTGGATTGGCTTATGGTAATTTCGATACGAATTTTTATTACCAGTCTGGTTCAGACGATTTTGAACTAGATAAGTTTGTCTATAATTACGAATTTGATAAATATCGATTGATTGTAGGGTTAAGCAGGGACCAACTGGATATCAACTCTACGGATTTCCTTACCTCAGGCACATTGAATAAAGAAACAAGTGTAACGTTTGCGACTTCGAATAATATGGTTGTAGGAAAGAAAGCGACGACACAAAAAATGTTTTACTTCGCACCAAATGATGGCGTTTTAACTGTCTATCGAGGAGATAGAATAATATATCAAAAAAATGTACCTGCTGGTCAAGGATATATCTCAAACACAGATCTTCCGAAAGGGCGATACGATGTTAAATTTGAGCTTAAGGTCAGCGGGCAAGTCATCTCCCAAGAGGTTAAAACTGTTTATAATAGTAGTGGCGATACTCTGGCAATAAAAGCCAGTGATTTTGCAATATCTGCTGGAATATTTAATAAAACATTTGAACGTTTTAACGTAAGTGATGACGATTTTTCGTTCTCCGATATCGCAGATATAGAACAGCCTACAATTCGTCAGAATGAGCAGGAAAGTTTAAGAGGGGAAGGTTTTTTAAAGGGATTGTATACATACCGACCAGTTGAGTCCGTTGTTCTTGGTGTTGGCGGAATAGTAGCAAAGGCCGAAAGAGCTACTAATGTAGGTATTAAAACTCAGCTTTCTAGTGATATAGAAGCTACCATTTCAGGGCAGTTTTTTAGCGATGGAGCTTCATATTTTGATAGTTATATTAACTTCGATGATTGGAGTATTTCATATCAGAAATTCAATCTTGATAGTGTAAGCCAATTTCATTATCAAGATAACATTTTTGATGAAGGAAGTTCATTGGCTCGTTATTATTATGGTAATACAGGCTATGCTCAGTTTTATTTGTCAAAGGGGTTTAGGGTTAGTCGAGATGTACAAGCTTATTTAAATTACTCATATTATACGAATGAGCATAGTGATGCATTCAATGATGGATATACATCATCAATGTTAAGTACAGGAGTTACACTATTTACTTTTGGTAGTTCTACATTACAGTTTAATGCAAATTATGACTTTAATGGTGGGAATAGTTATCATGATAAGTTCTCAACTCAATTAGTTTTTAGCATCCCATTGTCAGGAAAATTGACCGCTGAATCTCGATTGGTAACAGGGAAAGGAAGAATCTCTAGTTTTGGGAATAGCTTACAGAGTGGTAATTTACTTAGTGAATATGATGATGTATATGGTGCTATGCGAGTTGGTAATAACTACTTTCCGCAAGGGCCGCAATATTCTACTTTTGATACAAGTGCTAATGTCTCTTTAAATAAGGATAAGTATATTGCTAGTGCATATGGTTATCTTAATGATGCAGGTGATTATTCTGGCTCAGCAAACTTTTCAAGTAGCCAGCTTATGACTGAGAACGGCATATCTTTAACGTCGAATAAAGCTAATTCGTATTTAGTCGTAGATTCAGATTCTAAGCTAGAAGGCGATGAGCGTTCAGATAGTGTCAAAGGACTATTGATTATAGAGCGTGATGGTAAAGGAGTAAGTAAGAAATTACTTCGAGAAAATGTAGAGGTTATACCGCTTAAGGACTATCAATCATATAGAGCAATTTTAGATACGGAAAGTGTTGATCTGAATAACACTGGTGATACAAGTGCAGAAGTATTTACTATGCCTGGTACCGTCACCCAGATTAAGTCAAATGTAACGCGAGTTTTGTCATTTGTATCAGGATTTAAGGATTTATACAATAATTCCATATCAGATATTCATTGTGAGGGAGATGGGTGTCTAGGTGAAGATCAAATTGTTGAAGGAATATATAAGTTCTCGGTAAAAGAAGGTGTGCCATTCAAGTTAACAAATAATGACGTTGTTTGCTTTATACCAAAAGTGGAAAAGGCAAAATTATTTAACTTTGGAGATAACTATTGTCTACCTGAAATGGAGCCAACCGAGCAAGCTATTATCTATGATGGTTATAAAAATATGAATATAACTTTTGTTGGTGGATTTTCTTTAAAACAATATAATTCTTTGCTAAAACAATACATTGAACAGCTCAATATTTCAAAGGATAGTATTATTGATAGAGTTGTAGGTGATAATGTCTATATCTATGTTAGTACAGATAGTCAGTTGACATCAAAACAGCAGGAAGTTATCGGTGATATGGAACAATATGTGTTGACAAATGGATTTTACCAGGAGCAGCATATGTACATATTGGCAAAAATATGAGGCAGCTAATTATATTGAATTTTCATAAGGTGGGTATCATGAAGAAAAGACTTGGATTATTTATTATTTTGGCATTTAGCCAAGGCGCCCAGGCTCTCACAATTGATAAAATGGTATTGGTTGGTGATAAAGCTGGAAATGGTATTTTTACATTGACTAATGATTTACAGTATACCAGCTTCATTACTGGTGAAATTACTAAATATGATGTTGATGGAGAGATTATTAATAAAACGCAATATACCAAAGATAATCTTAGTGATTGGGAAATCACTCTTAGTAATTCAAAAATCATCTTGGAATCGGGTAGAACAAAGCAGGTCGGTGTGCGTTCGCTTTGTGGACAGAGCTGCGACTTCGCTCAAGACCATGTTTATCAGATAAACTTTGTACCAACTCCATATGCTGAGGATGGTGGTGAGGCCCCCATTGTTGCTGTAAATATTGGTTATGCACCTCTTTACATCATTCCTGCAGCACAACCTGACATGAAATTCACCATTAAAAATCTTGGTGATAAAATTTACGTTGAAAATACAGGGAACACATTTTTTAGGCTAGGGATTGACCAATGCTCTGTCGCGGTTACTGAAAATTGCAGAGCAGCATTCACTGTTTTAGCAGGAAGGAAAAAATACTATAAACTACCTAAAAACACTCAATCAGATGAGCTGAAAGTGATTATTGTTAATCATGATGAAACGTTTGTGAGGCGTCAAGTTATAAAATTAGAGGGTGAGTAATGAATTTTTTCATATTATTGTATTCACTGTTACTAAGTGTTTTTTCCATTTCAGCTAGTGCATACACATTAAACATGAAATTGAAAGGTAATAATGTTGTCTACAATAATGCTATAGCATTGGGTGGAGATGAATACGCATTAACAGATTGGACTGCTATCAATAATTTGATTCCAACGAATAGGTGGCAGCCAGCACTTTTAACAACAAATAATCGCCAATTTATTTTGACCGGTCCAGGAGGAGATGTAATAGTTCCTATACATCTACTTGGAGGACAATTTAATATTGGCGGTGTTTCTGGTGTGAGTGATCAGAATGCACCTATTATATCAGGAAGCATATGTGGTGATCGTTCCGGTTTCGATGGTTCAGTGGTAACGCTGTCCAGTGTTGTGCAAGACAATGTCGGTCATGTTACTGAAAGTTGTCAAGCTGGTTTCAGTTTATCAACGTTGCAGTCGGTTCAACCATTTTATTTCAATCGACCAATTTTCTCAATAAATAGTCAAGAGCTAATTGCTGCTTTTGAAGTTTTGGATAAAAAAATTCCAGGGCAATATTTTGGCAGTATATCAGTCAATAATCGTTATTATTTTTTGGAAAATGGGGTTGTGACCTATAGGCAATTACCTAGTCAAAGTTTTACAGTACAGATCAACTACTCTCCAGAATTTATAACTGATATAAATGTCGATACTCAAAAAAACATTGTCCCAGTTTATGATACCTCTTTGCATATGGCATCTGGCAGCGTAGATTTTAATGTTAAAGCAACAGGGTATTTCCAAACGGGAATTCAAATGACGTTTGATCCAAAGAAGGAATACTTTTTAAATAAAGTAAAAAATGATCCGGATGATATTTCATTAGGCAGTAAACCCATACCTTATTTCATCAGGTGCGGAGAGTGCTCAACTAGCTCAATAGTTGAAAATGGTGCTATACAAAATCTAGCAGTATCTCCAGTAAAGTATGAAGTTAGTAGTCCTACAGAAATGTTTGAATTTAACCTTACCGTGGGTTACGAGGGTATATCGTCTGAAGACATTGAAACTGGCACATATATGGATACATTTACAGTGATATTTGAAGAAATTATGTAAGTTATATTAGGTGTTGGTTCTGGTTTTTATTCCAACTAAGTTATATTCCCCCATGACGACAGACATCGTACAGTCATCATTATCTGTTGGCTGATTATCTATTTTTTTGAAAACTATATCTTTATGGGTTGTTAAATTCGCCATAATTTATCTTTGATGTTTTCTGGCAATAATATCGGTTTTACTCTCTATCGCTGATTCTGGCATCTATTTATAATATCTAACATGATATTTATTATGTCATGTTTTTTATTTTTCGGAAACTTTTAAAATTTAAACTGGTGGTGAATTTGAAGTGTTTTACATCGCTACGTATGTTTTTCTTATTTTTATCGCCATTATTATGTCTTTTCACTTTTGAATCGTCGCTAAAAAATATTACCGTTGATAAAATGACTACATATGTCACAAAAAAAATAGCGTTATCATTGCATGAACGTGAATCCTCAATTGAGAATATGCTTAAATTATTACCAAAAGAGCTAAGTTATAATTGTAGGGAAAGTGATATGCTAAGCATTCGCAATCCTAAATACTATACACAGCATATTAGGGTTATTGGGCTTGTAACTGATACGGGTAGTTGTACCTCAAGTGGCGGCGTGGGCGCCATAGATGTAATTAAAAATATATATTTTCAGGGTGATAATGGATATTATTTATTGAAAACGCCATCAAGCGGAAGTGAGTATATAGTTTTATTTAAGTCAATTCATGGCCTTGTTTATGCTATTTTGAGTAATTATTGGATTGATGATTTAGTTTATAGTTTTTGCAAAAACTGCTTTATTGTAAGTGTCCAGGCCAGTGTAAATGATCATAACATTACAATAAGTAAAGGCAGAGGCTATATATCGAGAAAGTTAATTCCGTCGAATAGCATTTCTGTTGGACGGCTAAATCTTGATGTTTTTGCAACTCAGTTGTTAAATGAGAGAGTTGAGTATTGGTACAATAAATATGTGTATTTATTATCATTAATATTTGGCTTGATGTTGGTTTCTGTGTGGCATTTGATTTTTTTTCGTAAAGTTAGCCATAAGGATATTGTTTTTAGAGCGATTAAATCTAACGAATTCGTACCATTTTACCAACCGATAGTTGATATTGTTAGTAACGAAGTTGTTGGTTTTGAGGTGCTTGCCCGTTGGCGGCAACTTGATGGAAGCTTTGCTTCACCGGCTCACTTTATTTGTGAGATTGAAAACGATGTTAATATTTTGCATGCTTTTACCTCGCAAATTATAGAGCAGGTTTGTAATGATAAACAGAAAATCAGAAATAAGGAATTTTGGTTCAGCGTTAATATTGGAGCAAAGCATTTTGTGAATGAAAATTTATTGAATTATATGCGAAGTATTAAAAATATTAGTCATGGTATTTCATTTGAAATTACTGAGCGGCAACCCATGCATTGTTTGCTTGAGGTTGCTAAGTATGTCGATGAATTAAGGGATTTAGGGCATAGTATAAAAATTGACGATTTTGGTGTCGGATATGGTGGATTCTCATATTTACAAACCATTAATGTTGACTCAATAAAAATTGATAAAATGTTTGTTGACACAATTGAGACCGTTGATGCCAAAAGTACAATTTTAGATTCAATTATATCATTGGCGCATGAGAATGAGTATGAAATAATCGCTGAGGGAGTCGAGACTGAGGCGCAGATTGAATATCTTAAACTGAAAAATGTTAAGTATATACAAGGTTACTATTTTTCACCTCCAGTTCCATTTGAAAGACTATTAGAGTTACTTCATTAGTATTATTCTCGAGTTTTTAATATTTTGGGTTACAGCTTAATAGTTGATATTTGTTCTGCCATTACGTATTAGGTTACTTTTCATTTGAGAACGAAGATAACTGGTGAGAGGTGATTTATATATTAACATCGCAGGGCCTCATCATTACTGCCATAGTAGTCAGGGCCGGATTATACATTGTTAGATTGGTTAACAAACCTATTCAGTCGAACGAATTTCATTCGATTATGGATGATTTATATAAATAAATACTGTCGCATTAAGTCGATTAAAGAACAAAACAGCTAAATGTTAAGATAATTTACAAAGCATAATCTCACCCTGTGGCCAATAGCGCGTAGCTTTTTTTCTATCTTTTATACACATTCTCTATTTGTTTATATTAGTGAATACATTAAAGAAGATAATCGAGAGTATCGCTGGAATAGCTCAGCTATGGCGACATTTTATGTTGTATTGTTAGTCGTTGGCGGAATTCTTAATCAAATTGAAACGTTGCCAATATCATTAGTTGTGGCATCAATATTTGTTCCATTAGCTGTTTTATATCCGCTGTACCAAGCTCAAAAAGCAGTTAACTTTGCACTTGAATCTGTGGAATATCCTGATAATTCGCGCTTAACTTGGTTGAATTGGATATGGATTTGTCTGTTTTGTTTCTATTGGGCGATGATTATTTATGCTCTCACCTTGTTAGTTTAAATTTCTGAATATGAAAGCGGAATATATTTCTAATCACTTATATTCTGCTTTTTTAACGTCACTGCTAACATCTGGGAGCAATTCGGTTGGTATAAGCTAATTTTTAGCTTGCTGAATGCTATCCTTTGCCCTATCCCCCTCGCGCTTATTTTTCAAGATATTCCTGCTAAATATCAAGGCTATAAACTATTTTTAGTACGCCATAAGGTATTGATTTTGTGACTTAAAGTGCTTTAGGTACTATAGTGACTGCTTATTTTATCTGAAACTTAGGTATGCGCTTCCTAGGTTTCTTATTTTATTTTGGGGGAAAAGTGCGAATTTTAATGAACAATTTCAAGGTGATCAGTTTGATGCGCCAGTGGTTACTGCTGGCATTATTAAGTGTGGCGTTACCGCTACAGGCGAGCGAAGAGCCGCTGTGGATGGGGACGGCAGACTTGCCCATGAGTGGGCGAGTCCATACCGGTGAACTTGCCAATGGCATGCGCTATTTATTAGTGAGCAATAAGACGCCTGAGCAGGCTGTCATAGTACGCATGCGGGTGGATGTCGGCTCAGTGGTGGAGTCTGATACCGAGCAGGGGTTAGTGCATTTTCTTGAGCACATGGCCTTTAATGGCTCGACGGGTTTGGCTGCGGGGGAGATGATCCCAACATTGCAGCGTCTTGGTCTGAGTTTTGGCGCCGATACCAATGCTGTGACTGAGTTTCAGCAGACGGTTTATCAATTCAACTTGCCTAGTAATAGTCAAGATAGAGTCGATACTGCTTTATTTTTAATGCGTGAAATTGGCAGTAATTTACTACTCGACCCTGCGCTTATCGAGCGTGAAAAAGCGGTGGTCTTGGCTGAGCTGCGTGAGCGTAGCGGTGCGGATCTGGAGAATTACCGCAATCAATTACAGTTCTTGATGCCGCAAACATTGCTCTCGCAGCGCTTCCCTGTGGGCGAGGCCAACAGCATAAAGAATACTACTCGTGAGGCTTTACTGTCTTTATACCAAGGTTTTTACACGCCCTCACGCACCACTTTAATTGTGGTGGGTGATATCGAGGTGGCCGCAGTTGAACAAAAGATAAAACAACAGTTTGCCAGTTGGCAGGCCGCGCCTTTAGCGGCGAAGGTGAAGCCGCAATCGATTGGCACTGTCGCTGCGCGCCAGAGCGTCGAGGCGGCGGCATTTTTCGATCCAAGCCTATCGACCTCGGTTTCACTCGGTATGCTCAAGCCTATGGCATACCCTACCGACAGCCCTGCTGTGCGGGAGCAGGAAATACTGCTCGAACTCGCCCACGGCATCTTGTATCGCCGAATGGAGTCGCAGTTGCAGCATAGCCAAGGTTTATATGGCGTTAGCCTGCAGGTTGGGGATCAATTTGATATCGCCTACGGCACTCAAATGAGCTTAGGTACGCAGGAAAATAACTGGCAAGAGGGCATAGCAATATTGGAGCAAACCTTGCGCCAAGCAAAAGAATTTGGTTTTAGTCAGCAGGAAATTGACCAACAAATCAAACGTATGCACAAAGGATATCAGCTCAGCGCTGCGGGTAGCAGTACTATCCACAGTGTGAATATTGCTGATGGGTTAGTCTACTCGGTCGCAGAAAAGCGCGTGCCTGTAGAGCCTGAATGGCAGCTGGCATTTTTTGAAAAAATAATGCCAACAGTGACGCCGCAAAAGCTAAAGCAAGTGTTTAATCAGACTTGGAACGCCACGCCGTATCTGTATCTAACCAGCAATAAGCCCATCGAAAATGTTGAAAAACAGCTTGTTGCTAGCTATGAGAAAAGCCGCAAACAAGCTGTGAGCGCACCAGCAGCGAAGGCGATTGATGAGTTCGCATACACTGAATTTGGCGATCAGGGCAAGTTAAACGCCGATAATCGCGATGCCGAAACGGGCATTCGTCAGTTGCAGTTTGCCAATGGTGTGCGGCTTAATCTTAAGCCTACTGACTTTAATAAAGGCACCACATTGGTCAGCCTCAACATTGGCTTTGGTGAAGTGCCATTCCCTGAGTTAGATGGCCTGTCTTATCTGTTTAACAGTGCCTTTGTGCAGGGAGGGCTTAAGGCCCATGACTATGGCAGTCTGCAGGATATTTTTGCTGGGCAAGATATTTCCATTAACCTAGGTGTGCGTGAGCAGAGTTTTGGTGGTGAGATCAGTACCAATGCCGCAGAATTACGTACACAGCTTGGCTTAATGACGGCCTTTTTGATTGAACCTGGCATGAATAAGCAGGCTGAGCAATTGTTCCGCGAGCAAGTGATTGCCGAACAGCAAAGTCTCCATAGCAACCCGCAAACTGAGTTTTCTAATCAGTTTGATCGTATCTCCCACAGTGGTGATAAACGCTATGGTTATGGTGATCCTGAAGAAATTTTAAAGCGTCAGTTTGCAGAGTTGGCGCCGAGTTTCCATTCAGCCGTCGAGCAAGGAGCAATTGAAATCGCCATAGTAGGTGATTTCGACGAAGCCAGTGCCATCGCTGCTGTGGCTGACACTCTCGGGGCAATTAAACGCAGCCCCACTAAAAATAGCCAGTCGCTAGTGCCTGTGTTCCCGAAAGTGCCCGCTAAGATGACGTTAACACACTATGGTCATCCCGATTCAGCGGCGCTGGCCATGGTGTGGCCAACAACGGATATGACTCACTTGAGCCAACATGCGGGATTGGGATTGCTGGAGCAAGTGCTCGGCATTTTATTAACGGAGAATGTGAGAGAAAAAGCGGGCGCGAGTTATTCGCCATCGGCCTTTTCTTATAGTGATTTCAATGCCAGCGGTTATGGTTACTTAGGTTTGTTTAGCGTGACGACTCAAGCCATGTTGCCAACGGTGGCCGAGTATTTCACCGCTGCAGTTAACCAAGTCAAGCAGCCGCAGGGGATTAGCGAAGACTTACTTAACCGAGCCCGCCAACCTGTGCTTGAATGGATGCAAGCCGCGCCGCAGAGCAATGGTTTTTGGTTAGATTTAGCGTCAAATGCCCAGAGTTATCCTGGACGCTTTGCTGCTTTCAAACAAAGACAAGCGTTGGCGCAGAAGATGACACCGGCAGAGCTTAGTAAACTGGCACAGCAATATTTGCCAGCAGAGGGTAGTTTAACCATCCAAGTCCTTCCTGCACCCTTAACACCTCAGCAATGAGTGTTGGGTTCATAGAATAGAAGATTGACCATTCGCCGCCATATCCCCTGTGCTAGCCAGTGCAGGGGTATTCCTTCTGTTCCTTCAATTTAGGGCCAATTCCACGGCCTATATCCCTTGGTCGCAAACGGAAATACCTGTTGTCGAAAAAGCCACTCACTTAACTGCGGTCGCCCCACTACTCTAAGCGCAACTTATTTGCGAGGAGATGGGTGAGGTATATGTTGCAATATCTTTTGTGTAGTTTTTGTTTAGTGCTTCTGTATCCAACTGGGATAGATATGTACTTGGTTGGTTTACCGCAAATCGCGCAGGATTTAGGCGCGAGTGAAGCACAGTTGCATATCGCTTTTTCTGTGTATCTTGGCGGAATGGCGGCAACCATGCTTTTTGCTGGCAGCGTAGCGGACCGATTAGGGCGCAAGCCTGTCACTCTATTCGGCGCTATTGTCTTTGCCTTAGCTTCGTATTTAGGTGGTATGGCTGAGACAAGCAATCAGTTCTTACTCATACGTTTTATGCAGGGAATTGGTGCTGGTTCCTGTTACGTTGTCGCCTTTGCTATTTTACGCGACACCTTAGACGATAAGCGCCGAGCTAAAGTGCTCTCAATGATCAATGGTATTACGTGCATTATCCCGGTCATTGCACCTGTTATTGGGCATGTAATTATGCTCAAGTTCCCTTGGCAGAGTCTGTTTAGCACTATGGCTGGCATGGGACTATTAGTCTGTTTGTTATGTATTTTTATATTACGGGAGACTAAGCCAGCGCAGAGTAGGATTGAGGATGTTAATCGTGAGCTGACGTCGCAAGAGTCTTTTCGTCAGTCCTTTTTCCTCAGCCGGCTTGTTATGACGACTCTAGGTGTGACTACGATTCTCAGTTATGTCAATGTGTCTCCCATGCTGATCATGGGGCAGATGGGGTTTGACCGCGGGCAATACTCTAATGTTATGGCATTGACAGCGTTAGTGAGTATGCTGGTATCGTTCTCGACTCCTTTTGCACTTGCTGTGCTTAAAGAAAAAAGTTTGATGTTGATTTCACAGCTGTTATTTGCAGCTGCCGCGCTAGTGTTTGTGCTAACTCAGGTGCAATATTTTAGCCTTAATGTGAATTTATTAGGCTTTGGTTTTGTCTGTAGCGGATTCGCTATTGGATTTGGTGTGACTATGAGCCAAGCACTGAGCCCCTTTGCATCGCGTGCTGGGGTGGCAAGTTCATTGTTAGGTATTGCACAGGTTTGTACTTCAGCACTGTATATTTGGCTGATGGGATTAATAGGTATTAGTCCACTTAACATATTGTTGCTGATATTAGCCTTGGGCTCTGTTATCAGTACCTTACTCATATTATGTGTGCCTACAGCACCGAGCGTTTATCTAGATGAAGAAATCACTCGCACGTCTTGACCTTAATCTATTGTTTACTCTACAACTTCTCTTACAAGAGCGGAGTGTGACTAAGGCCGCTAAAAAGCTCAATGTCACCCCATCAACCGTGAGTAAATCCTTGGCGAAATTGCGTGATTGGTTTGACGACCCACTATTCATTAAAACGCCTCAGGGATTGCAGTTAACGCCATTGGCCCAAAGCATGGAGCATGACTTAGCCGATTGGTTACAAATGGGCAAACAGCTTATGGGCAAGCGCGGGGACGATATGGCAAAAGGGCTCAGTTTTGAGCTAATGCTTGAGTCACCTTTGTCGCTCATTATGCTTAATCAATTAACGCAGGCTATTTACCAACACTACCCTGATGCAAAAGTGAAAGTACGAAATTGGGATTATGATTCTCTGGAGGCCATTATTCGCGGTGAGGCTGACATAGGTTTTACAGGCCGAGAAAGTCATCCTCGTTCCAAGGAATCCCTTGATTTATTACCGTATTTTATCGATTTTGAGGTTTTATTTACCGATCTTCCCCAGGTGTATTTACGCCGCGATCATCCCGCCTTGCAGGAAGAGTGGAATATAGACACTTTCTTAAAATACTCGCATATCAATATCTTGTGGGAAAAGAGCGAAACCTGGGCCTTAGATGATGTACTTATTGAGCTTGGTTTAAGTCGCAATATAGTACTGACCTTGGCCAGCTTTGAGCAGTCACTGTTTGTCGCGGCAGAGCCTCACCACAGTATGATGGCAATCGCGCCGCAATATTGTGAGCAGTATGCCCACCAATTACACCCTGACTTAGTCAGTCGTCCTATCCCGATAAGTGGCGAATATCTTGATAAACTTGCCATTCCTTTTACCTTGATTTGGCATAAGAGAAACAGCCACAACCCCAAAATCACTTGGCTGCGAAACAAGATAAAAGCAATTTATCAACAGCATGATTAAGGTTTCTATTTACTGCTTTCACTTTGTTGGGGAATACCCAATTGCTGGCAAATATATTGGATACACAATTCTTGCTGTTGGCACCATAGCCCATAACTGACGGGGATAAGTTTAATCCCGGCGCGCTGTAACAGTTTATACAGTTCAATATCGAAAAAGTCCGCCCATGGCCCTGGGTAACCGATTAAATCTATTGCTAAATATTGGTTACCATAGCGGCACAGAATGTCCAGTTCTAGCCCCGCCATATGGTAGGCGCGCCAGACTGTTATGCCTTTTGCTTCAATCGCGAGTGCCACCGACTGGCCGAAGCTATCGAGGGCATCGACATAATTGTGCGCCGCTTGAAATTGGCCCGCCGATGTTAAGTAAGTTGCCAGTAAATTATTGTTGGGGAGCTCATGCGCTTGTACCGATAAAAATAGCCACTGCATTTGTTTAGCGCGGGTGATGGCGACATTGAACATATCGGCTCGATTTAAATACACGGCGGCGCGGCTGTCGTTGGCCGTAATGCTAAACGACAGCAGCATGATATCGCGCTCTTCCCCTTGAAAACCAAAGGGCGTGGCAATCCTCAATTGATGACGTTCTATTTGTTGTGCGCTAAAGCGTGCGAGGATCTGCTGGGATAAATACTCAGTTTGATTGCGAAAACAGGAGAGCACACCAATGCTGGCGGGCACTAATGTATTCATTTGGTCATCAATCAGTTGTGATAACTTTTGAATTAATGCCTCCGCTTCTAGTCTGTTAACTCCCTTGCTATCCCGCGCGCCTGTCACTTGTATTCTATGTAAGTGTCCTGAACTCGTGCAGGGTCTGTGCTGCATAATTTTCAGCATGCCTTGATAAAACTGCTGATTACTAAATTGGATCAGCTCAGGTTTACTCCGAAAATGCTCATTTAAAAATACCACTTGGGATTGGCTCGCAAGGGATTGTGATACTAAGTCGAGCATACTGGCATCACGGTAGCTCATTAGGCCGCGGCAATCCGCAGCAAGTCCGAGTTGGGTCTGGATTTGGGTTTGCTTTGCGCGGGATAAAAACGAGAAATGGCGCAGCTGTTTACTGTCGCCCACCACCAGTGCCGCTTTTGCCCGCTGTAAGGCCGGTAAACAGGCGGCAATATTGGCTTGGGTGGCTTCATCAATAATCACTAGATCAAACATTTGCTGCTCCATGGGCAGCACTTTATGCAAGCTGGCAAGGCTAGATAACCAAATGGGAAAGGTTTGCTTTAAGGCATCAAAATCCGTTTTGTAGAAACCGTCGAGTTGCTTAGCGGACTGCCGAGCGCGAAGTGCACTGGCAAAACTCACCAGTGTACTGCGCTTATGTTTGAGTAATTGGTTTAATCGATAGTGAGTGGCCAATTGTAAGTATTTGAGGCTTAAGTCTTCTTTTTGGGCGATGAGGGCGGTTAATTTATCGAGCACATCCCATTGCTGAGCAAACTGTTTGATCCCGGCACGGTAAGCCCAGTTGTAAAATCCTAAGCGCCAGCGCGATTGTCCTTGTTGTAAGGTCGCCAGTTTTTGGCCGCGACGTATGGCGTGTCGGCAATGGTGAATAAAACCGGCTTCCATTTTGGTTTGCTCGCGAGTCACAGTATTAAGTTGCTGTTTTGCATTGAGTAGTAGGATATCCGAGAGGGTTTCAGCAGTCGCAGGATGCTGACCATGCAGCATTTCATCTATCTGGTTTTTAAGGACTTTAATAAATTGCGGCGAGCCGGCGCGAATAAGGCTGCTCCCAAGCTGGAATTGTTGCTGCAACTTATCGGCAATCACATCAACGGCAACATCGGTGTGGGCGACGATGAGGACAGATTTACCCCTTAATACCTGCTCCGCCGCCACTGTGGCTATGGTGTAACTTTTACCCGTTCCCGGTGGACCCGATATTTGCCCCAAAGTTTGATTGGCCGCCACCTTTAAGGCTTGAATTTGCGCGCGGCTTAATAGCCCAGGAAGGTAATGCTCTTGGGTATCGACATTGTGACTAAGTGGATCTCGAGTTGGCACTTGCCTAAACAGCGCTTGAAGCGGCGCAGAGTGTGAAGGCGCTGTGATGAGATTGTCGAGTTCGTGCAATATGCCGCGACTTGCCTGCGAACGCTCTGCAAGAATAATTTGGCTGCGACTAACCATAAACCGCCCACGTTTACGGCATAAGCCAGTGAATTCAGTCTCATCGATCAGCTTGGGAAAATGCAATAAATGACTGGTATCAACATCGGCTTGGCCCGCCCGCAGCCAAGCTATCCAGCCACTGACATCCGTTGGATTATCGCGTAACTCTTGACTTAAGCTGTGTCCTTCAACGACTAATTTTTCTAATAGTGCTTCATTGATGGTGAATGGCCCGCCGCCAGAGAAGCTGTTATTAGATTCGAGGTAAATGTTATCGCCATCGGCCTGTAACTGGCATTCACGGTACAGCAGTGGCGTGACGACTTTACGTTTTTCGCCATTAAGTTCGACTGTGCCGCAGAAAAATAAACAACAGTGCAATAGTACTTTTTCACGTAGATACAAGGCACTACGCGTCATTAATGCGGAGGCAGGAGCAAATGGCACCGGCAAGCGAGGCAGAAAGCCACTGCTTAACTCGTCTTCTCCTTGGAGTAATAGCTTTTCTTGCTCAGCAAGTTTGTGGCTAGACCAAAGGTTAATTTCAGCACTATCGTGTTGAAAACACTGTTTGTAGTAGTTGAGAATCCCTTGCAAACCCTATCCATCCCAAAGGCTTAATTGGCGGTGCGAGAGTAACTCAATCGCATAAGTCGAACAAGGTTTGCACCAACTGCGGATGATTTCTCCATGGTCGCAATAACCTAAAAGAGGGTATTCGATATGCCAGCATTATTTCTCTGGAGCAGATGCGTTTTTGTAGATGTGAACTAAGGTATCAGCAATCGCATTTGTATCAATTAAGGGCCTGAAAAGTGGCGTTTGTATCAGTATTTGATGTGTTATTGAAATGTTTGTTAAGTGTTTGAGTTTGTGAAATATTTGTTTTTGTTTTTAGTGGAAATTGCCATTGTTGTCATTGTATAACTGCGTAGACTGAACTGAATTTTTGTCTGCTAATGAGGGAAACAATGATAAAAAGTAAGCTAAAGGGATTCGCGGTTTTGACCTTCGCCTGTTTAGGCGTGACCGCTTGCGGTGGTTCTGATAATGACAAGGATGAGGATACCTCTAAAACTGATACTTATGTGCAATTCTATAATGCGACAGTGGGGAGCACTGCTACCGCGCTGAAGATTGGCGATAAAACCTATGAAAGCGTGAGCTACGCAGATGCGATGCCACGATTTACATCTACCCCCGGTGTGAGTGAGGTAGAGGTAATGGGTAAGGACGCGGCAAATAAAGATATTTCACTCTACAAAGAGAATATCGATTTAAAAACGGCAACCGACCATTTCTTTGTATTGCATGGGGATTTTGCCTCGCCAGCCCTTTTGAATATCAATTACTCGCGTACCGAACTCGATAAACAAAATGCCGAAGCGGACAAGAGCAAGATGCAATTATTGATTGCACACACTGCGACTGATGCACCTGCCTACGATGCCTATATTGCCAAAGCGGATAAAAGCTTTGCCGATGCAGTGATGCTAGGCAGCGTCTCCTATGGTGAGGTTTCAACACCACAGATTTTAGATACAGGCGACTATAAAATTTATCTGACTGCGGCGGGTACGACCAATATCAGCTACACCACGGCAAGCATTAACTTTAAAACCAAGGTGCCTTATAAGTTGATTTTAAGGGAAAGCTTTGGCGCTTCAGCCGCTAAAATCAGTTTAGACAGCGTCGACTCAACCACCAATGTGCGTAACCATGTCGCCCTCGAAAGCAGTGTAGATTTTAGGGTATTCAATGGCTTGGCTGCACATAATGTCGATGTGAAAGTGGTGAGTAGTAAACAAGAAGCGCTATTTAGCAATGTGGCCCCCTTCGGCGTAACAGCTTACCAAGGCGCCGAGTTTAATGACTTTGGTGTGAGCGTACTTGACCATACTAGCCAAGCTAAATTACTCGACAATGTGCTGATCACCCTTAATCAAGATGATATTAAAACCATCTTCATTTACGAGCAGGCGACAGAGCAGGGCAGCCAAGTGAAGGCGATGGAGATGAAGCAAACTCAGACTCCAAGTCCCTATAGCTTTAAGTTCGACATCGTGAGTTTTGCCGATAAAAGCAATCTCACTGTGTATTTCTTAAAAGCAAATGACACGATTGAAACTGCGGTAAATAAGATCACTGCGGTCAATCCTGCGAGCCCTCAGTCAGTGACTGTACCTGCAGGCGAATATTCTATTAAAGTCATCGCAGTCGAAAACGGCACTAAAACCGTTGTCTATGCATCCGATTTAATGGATTTCAGCAATGAAGACAATGTCACTATGGTGCTGAATAAAGATCCTGCGACTAGCTTTGGTTATAACTTGATTAAAATCTAACCGCTAAGGTGAGTAAACTTAGCTAATACAAGAGCGCTACTTAGGTAGCGCTTTTTATTGATTGTGGCAGTGGGGTTAATGTAGGCTAATCGGCAAAAATTAAGCTGAGTGGTGGTTGTGTGGATAACGCGAGCAGCATAGGAAAAGGAGTTCACTGTGATTAGCAAAGGATTTAAAGATGGCCATTTCCAAATTGGTGAAGGCAGTATTAGCGGCACCATAGCGTGCATGTTAGCCATATTATCGTTTTTAGGTGTATTGGCGTTTCATTTCCCTGAATACCTGACTACCCCCGAATTACGCCAAAGTTATAACGTCGATATTATTCGCAGTTTGATATTTGTTGCCTTAGTGGTGTCGGGCAGCTTAGGTTTATTAAATTTTATTCGAAATAAAAATAAACGATTCGGCTTTGTGGCTTGGGTATTTGTGAGCTTAGCGATCGCCTTCGGTGGCCATCAAGTCGAGGTCGAGCCTTTTGCCAATCATAAGGTCTCACTGGGTTTGGATTGGTTTATTTTAGACTTATTAGGCTCAACCTTAATTTTCATTTTTATCGAGAAATGGTTACCCCATAAACCAGAACAGGCAATATTGAGACCCGAGTGGCAAGGGGATTTAAATCATTTTCTGGTGAATCATTTAGCGATTGGATTTGTATTATTGGTGGCAAACCAATTTGTGCAGTCGAGCTTTTCTTGGGCCATTTCCAGCACAGTGCAAAGCTTTATCGCGGGTCTGCCCTTTGTGTTGCAACTGCTGTTGATCTTATTGGTCGCCGATTTAATGCAATATGCGGCGCATCGCGCTTATCATGAAATTCCTTTCCTGTGGCGCTTCCATTCAGTGCACCATAGCGCCAAGCATTTAGATTGGTTGGCGGGATCTCGGCAACATATGTTTGAGTTGATTGCTACCCGTTGTTTAGTGCTCACGCCGATTTTTATCTTGGGATTCTCTAAAGACATCATCAGTATTTATGTGATTATCGTTGGCGTGCAGGCGGTCTTTAATCATGCCAATGTCCAAGTTAACTTCGGTTGGTTACGTTACTTGATCGTCAGCCCGCAGTTTCACCATTGGCATCATGCTTCCGATAAGGCGGCCATCGATCGTAACTATGCTGCCCACTTTTCATTTTTAGATTACTTATTTGGAACCGCCGTTCGAGGTCAGAAAGAGTGGCCTGAGCGATATGGTGTCGTTGGCGATTACATGCCTGTTGGCATGTTTAAGCAGCAATTGTATCCCCTCGGTTTAGCGAAGAAAGACACAAAATAGCAGCGCTGTATTTGAAGCGACTTATTTTAAAAGATGGGTTTGAAGTGGTTGTTCGCAAGTGACTCTTCCTGTAAGAGTGGGACAGAAAAAAGCCCAACACAGCGTTTTTAATTCGCGCTTTGATGGGCTTTTTGCTGTTAACGCCGTAAGCGTTATTCGCTGATTTTCAGTTCTTGACCTGGCTTAATAATGCTTTTGCTATTGAGCTGGTTCCACTTCATTAAATCAGCCAGTTTGACCTTATTCTTACGGGCGATTTTATCCAGTGAATCGCCGGATTTCACTTTATAGGTTTTGGCTTTTGCCGCTGGTTTGTCGGCCGATTTTGAGCTGGTGGCTTTAGTGCCACTGGCATTTGCTTTAGTCGATGACTTGCTGCTGACTTTGCTATCGGCCTTAGTGTTGGCTTTAGCGGGTTCAGGCGCATTGTCATTGGCCGCCATTGGCGTTAATAGTGTGAGCTCTTGGCCGACTTTGAGGCGGTCAGAGGTCAGATTATTAGCCTGTTTTAATGCTTTGACTGATGTATCAAACTTAGCCGCGATTGTGCCTAGGCTGTCGCCGGATTTAACTATGTAGCTTTGGCTGTCATAGCGTTTTTGGGCGTAGAGTTTGTCGTGATTTTCTTGATATTGGCCTATGTTTTCCAGCGGTAAGGCGATCTGATATTTGCCTTTGCTCGGGATCACGCCTTGGCGAAAGCCCGGGTTATAGGTTTTAAATTCTGCCTTGCTCAGCCCTGCCGCATTGGCGATTTGGCCGATATCTACGCCATTGGGCGCAGGGACTCTATCCAAGAAAGGGCGGTTAGCTATCGGCCGTACTTTTAGATTGTAATGATTAGGGGCGCGAATAATTTGAATAAAGGCCAGCCACTTAGGCACAGTTTGTACGCGTTTGGCCGGAATGCCCAGTGACCAAAAGTCCGTTGGTTTACCCTTGGCTTTATTCTTGTCGATGGCGGCTTTAATCACCAATTCACCGGTATTGTAGGCGGCGACGGCGTTGATCCAGTCTTTGTCTAAGGTGTCGTACAAATGCTGTAGATAGTCGAGCACGGCATCGGTTGAGGCCAGCGCATCTTTGCGACCGTCGTAGGCAGAATTAACCGTTAAGCCAAAATTACGCCCAGTGGCGGGGATCATCTGCCACAGTCCAGCTGGGCCGTTTGCCTGTGCCAGTGGATTGTAACCACTTTCGACTATGGGTAATAACGCCAATTCTAATGGCATGTTACGGGCTTCGAGCTGGCTGACGATGTAATACAAAAAGGGCTCGGCGCGTTCGCCGACTTGGTTCATAAATTTCTGTTTATCATCGAAAAAGTTACGCTGTTTGCGTACTTCGGCATCGTCATGTACGTCAATGGTATTGGCGTGTTGGATCTTTTCCCAAACGTCGCTGTACTGCTCAACCACAGCGGGTGGCGTGTGCTGCTGGTGTTGTGGCGAGTGGTCGTTAGCGTTACTCACATCATTTGCTGGGGCATTGAATTCTGTGGTTGATGGGCTTGCCGACGTGGTCGCGCAACCGCTCAATTGGGCCACAAACATGGCCAGCATTAGCACTGTAAAAGAGTGCGTTTGGCGAAAATGTTTCCGCATGATTGTCCTGTGATGAGTTAACTGGGCATTCCATATTGGTGCACATGCTAATCTGTTTTCGCGTTTCTGGATAGCTCCCCCACGGTTTCCCCCTATTTGCAGCGCCCGCTTAACGCACGTTTAGCGCCGATTGTGCCGCCCTTTGGCTGGATATCTTGCGTTTAGCTTTAGCCATTAATGCGCTACCATAGCGGCGATTTTTCATTGACTTGGGTAGCAAAGTGCAGACGTTAGCGCAGTTAAGAGCAGGGCAGTTACAAGGGATCACGCGTTTACAATTGGTCGAGGAGTTAACCGAGTTTCCGCGGGAGATTTTTGACTTAGCCGATACCCTCGAAATCCTCGATTTATCGAATAATCAATTGAATGCTTTGCCCGAGGACCTGTACCGATTATCGCGTTTAAAGATCATCTTTGCTTCTAATAACCGCTTCGAGCATTTACCCGAGGCATTAGGACGCTGTGAAAGTTTAGAGATGATTGGCTTTAAGGCGAATCAAATCCGCACTGTGACTGCCGCCGCGTTACCGCTACAAACCCGCTGGCTCATACTTACTGATAACCAAATCGAGACCTTGCCTGCGGCTATGGGCGATTTACCTCGTCTACAAAAATTAGCCTTAGCGGGCAACCGGTTAACGGCTTTGCCCGAGTCTATGGTCAATTGCCGTAACTTAGAATTAGTGCGCCTATCGGCCAATCAACTGCAAGCGCTGCCAGCTTGGCTATTGGGTTTGCCTAAGTTAACTTGGCTCGCGTTTGCGGGTAATCCGTTCAGCCATACCTTAATCGATCCCCATGCCGATGTGGCCACTGTGGCAAATGTGACTCTGCATGATATTAAGTTGGCAGAAAAACTGGGTGAAGGCGCCTCTGGGGTGATTTACCGTGGTGATTGGTTGAATCAGGCCATGGTCGCCGCGACGGGGTCATCGCAGATTGCGGTAAAACTCTTTAAGGGTGAAGTGACGAGCGATGGTTATCCCGCCGACGAGTTAGATTGCTGCCTCACAACGGGAGATCATCCGAGCCTTATCAAGGTGGTCGCGCACATCAGCCAAAAAGATCAATTGGGCTTAGTGATGGAGCTTATCCCGCCAGGGTTTAGCAATTTAGGCTTACCGCCAAGCTTAGCAAGTTGCACCCGCGATACTTTCCATGCCGATACCCAGTTCAGCCTTGATGAGGTGGCAATGATGGCATTCCAACTCGCCGATGCGATGGCGCACATGCACGCTAAGCAAGTGAGCCATGGCGATGTCTACGCCCATAACATTATGGTTAATCAACAGATGAACCTGTTGTTTGGTGATTTTGGTGCGGCATCCAATTTACGCAATCTGTCTACAGTAGAGCGCTTGGCAATGGAAGCGATTGAAGTGCGCGCGCTGGGCTGCTTGATTGAAGATTTGTTGGCCTATGTGGATGCATCAGCCTATGTGAGTGCCTCGATTGGCCCTGAACACTATAGAAAGTTGAGTGCGATTAAGGATGAGTGCATGCAGTTAGATGTGACTCAGCGCCCCTGTTTTGCAGAGGTGAAAAAGGCCATCGAAGCCCTGTTAAAAGGCAAATAGTGGCTTGCTAACAGGCTGATTTTACATCTGTTTCTAGTTTGTTGTGGTTTGTGTGATTTTGTGTGATTTAAGTTTTGTCGATTAGGTTTTTCGTTAACTCATTGTTTTGTTTGAATGTGTAACAGTATTTTTACTGGCACTGACAGGGATTATGCCTATAGGCTGTATACCCAAATAACCTCAAATTGCTGAATAAGCACTTTGGAGGACTGGGTATTAGTCTTGGGTTCAATCCGGTTTGCTGTTGTCGGATAGGATGTCCGTTGAATAGTAAGAACAATAGGTTTGCATACTATGTTTACACGAACGCTGTTTACACAAACGATGTTTATACAAAGAGTGACTGAACGAGCACGCAGTGCATGCGATATTTCATTAAAAAGCCCCCATCATCTCCCAAAGGCGCCCTTAATCGCGCCTTTGACGTTTCTACTGGCGAGTCTTTTCACCTTAACCCCTATAGCTGTATCAGCGGCGGATAAGATCGACGTTATCCCTGTGACGGTTGAGGCCATTCAAGAAACTGCCTTTGCCGATGTGGTCAACGAAGTCGGTAAAATTAACGCCATCGACTCGGCGATCCTCAACTTTAATGCCAGTGAAAAAATCAGTGCTATCCATTTTAGTAACGGCGACAAAGTGACGAAGGGTCAAGTGATTGCCGAGCAAGATAACACTAAGGCCAAGGCAGATTTAGACAAGGCCAAAAGCACCTTAGCACTGGCAAAAACAAAGCTTGAACGGATTGAAGACCTGTTAATCAAAGAGCCATTTGCACTCTCCAAGCAAGATGTGGATGAACTGCGGGAAAATGTGAATCTGGCTGATGCCGATTTTCGTCAGAAACAAGCAACCATGAACGACTACTTGATCAAAGCCCCCTTCGACGGTCAGCTAACAAGCTTTAGCCAGTCCATTGGTAGCCAAATTGGCGCAGGTACCGCCTTAGTCACCCTCTATAGTTTAAATCCGGTCGAAGTCCATTATGCCATTAGCCAGAAGGATTTAGGTAAGGCACAAAAAGGCCAGAAGGTGAATGTCACCGTTGAAGCCTATGGTAATAAGGTGTTCAATGGGTTAGTTAACTATGTGGCCCCTGCGGTGGATGAAAGTTCAGGACGAGTTGAGGTACACGCCGCCCTCGATAACCCTGAGTTCAAACTGGCGCCCGGTATGTTCGCCAATATTAAGCAATTCTACAGCAATGATATTAAACACTTATTAGTGCCGCAAAATTCAATTATCGCCAATAATGACGAACGCTTTGTCTGGTTAGTGCGCGGCGATAGCGCCGTAAAACAAGTGGTTAAACTCGCGCAAAACACTAATGATGGCTATGCGGTTGTAACCGAGGGTTTAGCCGAAGGCGATCTCGTGGTTAAAACGGGTATGCAAAACCTCAAGGCCGATAGCAAGATCAAAGTCATTCAGGACAAAAGCGCGGCAGATAAAGCCACTGTCTCCAGTGCTAACTCTGGTGCGGCCGTAGCGCTAAGCGCTGAGCCCAGCACTGAGGGGGCCGAATAATGCGTTTACCCGAAGTCTGTATTCGCCATCCTATCTTCGCCTCCGTGCTCAGCATCATGGCAGTGTTACTGGGCTTGATTGCCTTTCAAAAACTCGATATCCGATATTTTCCTGAGCACACCACCCACTCGGCATCTGTGAATGCATCGATTGCAGGGGCGAGCGCCGATTTTATGTCGAGCAATGTGGCCGATAAGTTAATTGCGGCGGCTTCGGGCATAGACAAGGTCGATACTATGTCGACCGACTGTAGCGAAGGTCGCTGCTCGTTAACCATTAAATTCAATGACGATACCAGCGATATCGAATACACCAACTTAATGAATAAGTTGCGTAGCAGCGTCGAAGGGATTAACGATTTCCCCCAGAGCATGATAGATAAACCGACCGTCACCGACGATACCTCGGCTACCGATGCTGCCAGTAATATCATTACCTTTGTGAACGCGGGTGGCATGGAAAAGCAGGCCATGTACGACTACATTAGCCAGCAGCTAGTGCCGCAGCTCAAACAAGTGCAAGGTGTTGGCGCCGTGTGGGGGCCTTATGGCGGCTCACAAAAGGCGGTTAGAGTCTGGCTCAACCCCGAGCAGATGAAGGCGCTGAACATTAAGGCCGCCGATGTGGTGGGCACCTTAGGTTCTTACAATGCCAGCTTCACCTCGGGGGCGATTAAAGGTAAGTCACGGGATTTCTCGATCAACCCTTTGAATCAAGTTGAAACGCTCGATGATGTGAAGGACTTAGTGATCAAGGTCAGCGAGGGCAAGATCATCCGTGTGGCCGATGTCGCCGATGTGGTGATGGGCGAAGAAAGCCTGTCGCCGAGTCTGTTGTCCATTGGCGGACATAGTGCCATGTCGCTGCAAATTTTACCTTTGAGTAATGCTAATCCTGTGACTGTGGCCTCGAACATTAAGGCCGAAATTGCGCGCATGCAGCAGCATTTGCCCCAAGGGTTAGAAATGACCTTGGCCTACAATCAGGCCGATTTTATCGAGGCTTCCATCGACGAAGGTTTTTCCGCGCTGATTGAGGCGGTGATCTTAGTATCCTTAATTGTGGTGTTATTTTTAGGTAGCCTGCGGGCGGCGTCAATCCCGATCATTACCATTCCTGTGTGTGTGATCGGCGTGTTTGCCGTGATGTCGGCGCTGGGTTTTAGCATCAATGTGCTCACTATTCTGGCGATAATCTTGGCCATAGGTCTGGTGGTGGACGACGCTATTGTGGTGGTGGAAAACTGCTATCGCCATATCGAAAACGGTGAAACCCCTTTTAACGCGGCGATTAAAGGCTGTCAGGAAATCATTTTCCCTATCATTGCCATGACCTTAACCCTCGCCGCCGTGTATTTGCCGATAGGACTCATGTCGGGGTTAACCGCCGATCTGTTTCGGCAATTCTCCTTCACCTTGGCCGCCGCCGTGATGATCTCTGGTGTGGTGGCGTTGACTTTGTCGCCTATGATGAGCGCCTATCTTATCAATACCACTGAGCAGCAGCCTAAATGGTTTAGCCGAGTCGAGCATGCGCTGCAGCAGTTAAATGATTTGTATATCAAAGAGCTGGATAAGTGGTTCGGTCGTAAGCGTTTAATGCTCGGCGCGGCAGTGGTGCTTGTCGGTCTTGCGGGCATAGCCTACTGGCAGCTGCCGAAAATACTTTTACCCGCGGAAGATTCTGGTTTTATTGATGTGGCGTCCAATGGCCCAACGGGTGTGGGTCGCCAGTATCATCTGAACCATAATGCTGAGCTTAATGGCGTGATGGACGAGCATTCTGCCGTTGGAGCGAACTTGTCTTACATCGAGGGCGAGCCAGTAAACCATGTGCTGCTCAAACCTTGGGGTGAGCGCAGCGAGGGGATAGATGAGGTGATCAGCGACTTGATGACTAAATCGAAGGAGAGCGTTTCTGCTTACAACATGTCCTTTAGCATTCGCTCGGCGGATAACCTCAGTATTGCCAATAATCTGCGCTTAGAGTTAACGACCTTAGATCGCAATAAGGATGAGCTGAACAACACCGCCGCCAAAGTGCAAAAGTTACTCGAGGATTATCCAGGGCTGAACAACGTCGGTAACTCAGTGCTGAGGGATCAGCTGCGCTACGATCTGTCTATCGATCGCAACGCCATTATCCTCTCTGGCGTCAGCTATGGCGATGTGACGAATGCGCTTTCTACCTTCCTTGGCTCAGTCAAGGCGGCGGACTTACATGCCACCGATGGCTTTACCTATCCCATTCAAGTGCAAGTAAACTTAGATAAGCTCAGTGATTTCAAAGTATTGAATAAGCTGTACGTCACCTCAGAATCGGGGCAAGCATTGCCGTTATCGCAGTTTGTGTCGATTAAGCAGACCACGGCAGAGTCGAACATTAAGACATTTATGGGCCTTGATAGCGCCGAGCTGACGGCAGATATTATGCCCGGTTATTCCACCAATGAAATTAAAGCCTATTTAGACGAGCAACTGCCAACGCTGCTCAATGACGCCCAAGGCTTTAAATACAATGGGGTAGTGAAAGATTTAATGGATTCGCAGGCGGGGACTCAGTCGTTATTTTTGCTGGCACTGGTGTTTATCTATTTGATTTTGGCCGCGCAGTTTGAAAGCTTCGTCGATCCCTTAATTATCTTACTGACTGTGCCCCTGTGTATTGTTGGCGCGCTGCTGACCTTAGCTTTGTTTGGCCAGAGCGTGAATATCTACTCGCAGATAGGGTTATTAACCTTAGTGGGACTCGTGACTAAACACGGCATCTTACTGGTGGAGTTTGCCAATAAGCAACAGGACCAAGGCTTGAGTGCTATTGAGGCGGCGCTCAGCAGTGCTAAATCGCGCTTAAGGCCGATTTTAATGACCTCTTTAACCATGATTTTAAGTGCCATTCCCTTAGCGCTGGCTTCTGGGCCTGGTTCATTAGGGTTAGCCAACATAGGCTTAGTCTTAGTCGGAGGCTTAATGACGGGGACCTTCTTCTCGTTATTTGTGGTGCCTGTGGCCTATGTCGCTATGGCCGAACTCAAAGCTAAGGATGTGCTTGCTGGGCTGCGCAGTGCTAAAGCTTAGTCGCAGGTTGGTTGGGGTTGATCGAGCCTAGATCCACTCCATGGGTTCAACTTGCCTATAAATACGTTATGATTTAAGCCAATAGCTAAGCGCGTTGGCTTAATTTTTTTGTCGAGTGATCATTGCAGTATTTGAGAGAGTGTTGAGTGCGAGTGGCCTCATCAGCGACGGAGAGCTGGCATTATGAGTTTGTTACAGTGTTTTCATCGGGCGCCCCTGTATCTGGCTTGCTCGGCTGGGCTGATGTTTGCCTCTCCGGTCATGGCCTCTTTTTGGCAGTCCTTGTTGCGCAGTGAGTTACCGGTCGATCAAGTGACGGCGCCGGCGGACAGCCAGCGTTTCGAGTTTGTCGGTGTGTTGCCCGCCAATACGCAATTAGAACTGGTCGGTTATTACGCCTCTTCGATTTGTACCCGCAAGGAAATCCGTTTTCCCAGTGGCGATCTTGCCAATCCCTATCGCGCCACACTCGAAGAAACCTCAGTGCTGCGGCAAGTGATTAGCAGTGGTAGCAAAGCGAGTGATTTTTTGCTGCCCTTAGCCTTAAATGGCGGCGGTGATTGTCAGTGGCGGCTTGAGGATTTAATGCTCGATGTGACTATACTGCCAAACCATCCACTGTGGCAGAGAGCTAAAACGCTGCAACGGGATTACCTCGCCAAGTTGCAGCGCACTTCGGTAGATGCATCTAAGGCTGCCAGCCAAACTGCGTTGCCGACTCAAGTGTCATCCCACGATGATTTTTATCTAAGTCATGAGCTTAATATCGATCCTATTCATGCAGGCAGTGAGGCAGACAACTCACTGCTGGCGACCACACCGTTATCGTTAGCGCCAGTTTACTATCCGGTTTTTATTCATTATCCAGAGGAAGATAAGCCCTTCGAGGCACGGCTGAAGAGTAGCCTGCAGCGCACTTCTAGCCTTTGGGCCAGCCCGTATACTCAAGCGGTTCGGCGCGGTGAGGAGGCGGTGATGCGGGTGAACTTTAATCCACAGATTGCCGAGCATTACGAGGTCGATGTCTGGTATCAGCCCGATACGGTTGAGGTGAAGTATCCCGACGGTACTCAATATGCTTATACTAACGGTGATGTGAAACTGTATGCCTATGGTAAACCTGAATCACAAATCAAGACCTTAGCTCAAAGTGCCAAGGCCGAAGATAAGCGCTTATTGGCGCGTATCTATGAGCTTGGGCACGCCTTGCCTAAGGACGAGGCTAAGGCGCTAAAGTATTACCGCGAAGCCGCAGAGGCGGGCGATATTGAAGCCTTGCACTGGATGCGAGATCAAGCCGGTTACGCGGGGCGAAATGATGAAAAAACCTATTGGCTGGAGCGCGCCGTAAGCTTTGGTGATAACACGGCAAAGCTTGAGTTAATCCGTTTACCTTTATCGGTTATTGAGCGTGGCCTCGTTAATACGGGTGAAGATAAGGTTAGAGAAACGCAAGCGTGGCAGCAGTTAAATCAATTAGTTGACCAAGGAATGCCAGAGGCAAGCAGCCTTATGGCTTTCTATCAAGTGTTACCCTATTCACCGTATTTTGATGCTAACGCCGCGCTGGAAAATTATCGTCTGAGCGTGAAGGCTAAGCCTGAACTGGCCCATGCGGCGGCCAGCGATTATTACTATTTGGCAGATAATTTTGCGGCGGGTGCGGAGTTTTGGCAGATTGCCGCCGAGCGGGATCTCTACGCCGCAGCCGATCTTGCCAATATCTTGTTATCGGAAACCCATCGAGATGCGGTTAACGCGCGCTACTGGTTAGCAAGAGTGACGACGCTGGGTGCTAAGCAAGGTTTGCAGGCGGATATTTTAGGCAATGCATACTTCCAGCTCGCAACCTTATTAGATAAAGGCGAGGGCGGCGCGGTCGATGCGAAAACAGCGTTAACGCTTTATCGGCAGAGCATTGAAATGGCAGAGCGATTTTCAAACGACTATGAAGCAAAGGCCAAGGACAGAGTGCAAGTGCTTGAAGAGATGCGCTTATAACGTCATGTTTATATAAAAGAGTATTCGTTAGCATTTAGCCAATAAAAATCCCTGCCATGGCAGGGATTTTGCTATTTATTCAGCTGCTTGATTTAAGCCTCTAGTGTTAAGTGGCTAGAGTTAAATAAGCAGATTTAAACGTTCTGGCTTAAGCAACGACAGCCAACTAGCGTAAATCAACCTGCAGTGCGACACCCGAACTCTGGGGTTCACTCTGCACTGTGATGTAATACCACCCCAGGCTTGGCGCATCGACTGTGATACTTTCTTGAGTGTTAGCAGGCGTGACAGACGCTGCATCGAAGTGTTGAGCATTGGCCCACGTTGTCCCCGAAAACAGGCTCACATCACCACTGCCATGGGCCGAGTTGATGCTTAACTGACTCGTACCTTCTGGCACCCAAAGATAGTAATCGCTGCGGCCATCGGCGGTGCAGATGGCTTTGCCTGAACTCAGCTCACCATGACTCAAGGGCGATTGCGTTTTGCAGGCATTAGCGATTAGAGCTGGCGTAGGCGTGTTGCTTGCACCAGCATTGAGGGTGAGAGTGACGCCGCTAAACTCAGTGGCAGTGTCCACTGTGATATAACGCCAGCCGCGATTGGCACTAAAGCTAAGCGACTCTTGATTACCCACTTGGGTGCTCTTGGCATCGGCATTATCGGCGTCGGCCCACTGACTGGCATTGAAGTAAAGATTGGCATCCCCAGAACCGCCCTTAGTGGTGACGGTGAACTGGCTATTATCTTCCTCAACCCAGAAGTAGAAGCTGTTGCGTCCACCACTGATACACTCGTTTTTGCCTAGGGTGAGCTGGCCGTAATCTAAGGTCACTGCACCGCAATTTGCTGGTGGCTCAGGATCCACGCCGCCATCTCCCAGATCGGGATCGACATCAGCGAACAGTTCTGTGGTGCTGACTTGCATATCGACGCCGCCAAAGTCCCCCGACAAGGTAATGTAGTGCCAATATTCGTCAGGGTTTAACTGCACTTTAATGACTTGATAGTTGCCATTGCCGATCCCCGCGCCTTGGTTTTGTTCTGGGCTTGCCCAGCCTCTAGAATCGAAATAAATGTCGGCATCACCCCAACCGCCGCCAATCTTGATCCACAGATCTTGGGCCGAGCGATCGGTATTAGTAAAACTGAAACTGGCGCGACCGAGTTTGGAGTCGATGCATTCCATCGGCACATCGATTTTCAGGCTAGCCGATTCAGTGTAACGGTAGGCTTCGTTCGTTACTTGGCAAGGAGAGTAATCCTTACTGATAGTGCCCGCAGGGCCAGTCCAATTACCTTCACGGCCACTGGGCTCAGCATCGACATCACTTGGGCCTTTATCGACAATGCCATCGTCAGCCGTGCTCAAGCCGCTGGCGAGCCAACCTTGCCACTCGTTGTCGTAACGTGTACCGATACCATCCATAAAGGTTTGATATTCAGCGTATTGGTCGCTACGTAGGTAGGCCAGAATCTGTCTTACATCGTCTCTGTGGTGCTCAAACATAAAGCGCACCGCCAGATAACCCCAGCGATAGATGCGGTCTTGGCCCGATTCATAGTTGTTTTTGAATATGGTCGACAACATGAACTCACCGGTTTCGCCCATGGCAATCGCCGCTGGGTTTGCGTCACGGTAAGAGATATATTCCGCTAGGCCTTCAATCCACCAAATAGTATTGGCTGACGTGCCGCGACTAAAGTCACCAAACAGGTTATAGCGCCCGTCGAGGTAGTGCACATATTCGTGTTGCAGGTTCCAGACATGGAAATCCGGCGTGCGCCATTCGGCTTCATAGGCGATAAAACGCGCCTGATTTTTGAGTCCGGCGGGCGAGCCTTCAAGGTACATGCCGCCGTTGTCGGTATTGATGCCAAAGATACTGTTGGCTAAGGATTTATACTCAGACGAGCTGCCAAAGATTACTAGCTCTAAGTCATCGTTGTTATCTTGCTCTACAGGTTGTATGCCCGTTTCAAGTTTGCTGTGGAAATAGCTTTCTTGGCTGGTCAGCACATCACAGGCCCACTTGGCTTGATCTTGATAGAGATCTTGGGCGCGGATCTTGAGACTGTCGGAGCATTTCCAGTTGAACGGTAGGGTATCGGCCTCTAGCTGCGCCTTAAAACCACAGATATTGTAATCGTTACAATGGCTGCGATCGTAATAGTCGGCCATTTCTGCCGCCGCGTACCAAAGCACTTTGCTCGGTTCGGTTTTACTGGTGCTGCTGAGGATGTTTTTAACTAGCTGAGTCACTCGCGGGCGCATGGCATCAATGTAATACAGCCGAGATAACTCTTTGACTGAGTTGACTAACAGATACTCAGCATTGGTGCCTAACAAGTCGCGATGTTCGAGTTGGAAGTTATTCAGCACATCTAAAATGCCTTGGTCACGAGCGAACAGCGCCTGCATGTCATCATTCCACTGGGCGCGGAATAAGGTGGTAAACACTGAGTTTGCTGCGGCGTTCATGGCGAAACTGGCTTGCCAGTTAGCGTCGTAGTCCGTTAGCACTTTTATGGTGACATGATTAAAATCGGCGCCGAGCTCGGCAGAGTCAATCAGGATTAAGGCTTCTTTCAACACGCCAGCATTGTCATCGGATACAGTCCAAATCGCAGCGTTCGCAAATAAAGCGTTGAGGGCCGATTTTAAGCTGGCCTTAGCGGCGCTGCTGTAAGCGGGCACATCATTTGGGCTGTAAAACTGCACATAGAGGGCGGCGCGGACAAAGTAAATATGCGATTCAAGATGCTGAACATCGACCCCAGTGTAGTCCTTGGCTTTAGTGGCTATGGCGTTGGCGACACTGATCACATTGGCCTCGCTAAACAGCGCGGTGGCGCTACTGCCTTTGAGGCTATAGAGCTTACCGACGCATTCGGGTGTCGATTGGCTCAATTGATCCACTAGGGCTTGGCCCGATTTACCGACAAAGTCACTGCAGTCATTGCTCTGCAGTGCGGCGCTGCGACTCTGTAACTTAAGTGGCGGTTGCTCAGATACTTCTCGCTTCTTGCGTGAATGGATCTTAGGCGGTTCTGTCATTGTCTGTTCTGTCATAGTTGGCTCATTCGGGGATGCCATCAATGGCGTCTCCCGCAGTAGCGGTCTATGGGATTCTATTTGGCTAATGGGCGCCGAGGGTGGTCGTGGTGCGGGTTGCGCTTGTGGATTGCTGGGTGTGTTGCTGCCTAATGGGTGACTCGTATGAGTGTCATGGGCGAGAGTGGGAGTCGCAAAAGCTAAGCTAATAGCTGCGAAGAGCAGTGTGTTTTTCATTGTGTATCCGTAGTTATCTAGTCTGCAAAGCAGATCTTCCTTGGGCGTTATTTGATGCGTGGAACCTAAGCTTGCATCAAACCTCATTGGATTATTTGCGTGATAACAATAGCGCGACAAACATCGCAGCTAGCAAATAATGCGTTCAAATGATGGCTGTAAGTTTTTAATATATCTAGTATTTATCTGTAAATTTGTTTTATACATCTTTTCTGTTCAGCTTAGGTTCAGCTTTTGCTAAATGTGTTTGCCCCGGAAGCTGAGTCTGTGGGACTCCACACCTTATGAAATGCCTGATTGAATAAGAGTGGCTATTTGGCTTGAATTTGCGCTAGCTTAGCCGCATTAAGGTTATATGCACTTTCCGCTGTAAGCACTCGAACCGCCAAGCAATCTGCGATGAGGTCGATGCCATTCCAAAGGAGCTTTTATGTCAGCTTTACCAAGCGAATACACCCATATCTATGTTGAGCAACCCGGTGCCCCCGAGGTGATGCAATTATCGCGCTCGCCTCTGCCTGTCCCCGCCGCTGGTCAAGTGTTGATCCGCGTACATGCAGCTGGAGTGAATGGCCCCGATGTCAAACAAAGGGTGGGCGCTTATCCACCACCACCGGGTGCATCACCGATTATTGGGCTTGAAGTCGCGGGGGATATTTGCGCCCTAGGTGAAGGCGTGAGCCAATGGCAAATCGGCGACAAGGTTTGCGCCTTAGTGCCGGGCGGGGGTTATGGCGAGTATGCGCTCACCTATGCCGCCCACTGTTTGCCTATCCCAACGGGCTTTAGTTATGTGCAGGCCGCTGCGCTGCCAGAAACCTTCTTCACCGTATGGGGCAACCTGTTTATGCGTGCGGGACTGAAAGCGGGCGAGACGGTACTGATCCATGGCGGCTCGGGCGGTATTGGTAGTACGGCCATTCAACTCGCCAGCGCTTTAGGTTCAACAGTGATAGCGACGACGGGGCAAGATGAGAAGCGCGATTATTGCTTGAGCCTTGGCGCCGCTGAAGTCATCAACTATCGCACCCACAACTTTGTTGAACCTGTCATGGCGCTCACCCAAGATAAGGGCGTGAACGTGGTCTTTGATATCGCGGGTGGCGATTTTATTAACCTCGATTTACAAGCCTTAGCGATGGACGGCCGTATGGTGTCGGTGGCGATGCAGCGCGGGCCTAAGGCTGAAGTCGAGATTTTCCGCCTGATGGCAAAACGTATTATGTGGACAGGGTCGACCCTAAGACCACAAAGCGTGGAGGCTAAAGCCGCCATTGCCGCCGAATTATTTGAGAAAGTCTGGCCACTGTTAAATGCCCATAAAATTGTGCCGAATATTTTTGCGACCTTTACATTAGACGAAGCCGCGAAAGCCCATGCGCTGATGGAGTCGGGTGAGCACAGGGGCAAGGTGGTACTGACTGTTATTTAGATTAGGCACGTTGGCTTGGCAGCGAGCTGGTTTAGGTCGCTGCCATTCGATGCCAGTCTGCGATCTTTCAGGCAAAAGTGTGGCTGAGTAACGCAGTGGTAAATAGCCGTTTGCGCGACTGTCGTTAAATCGTCATGGTTAAACCTGATGCTTAACCTTGCAGTAACCTCGAACGGCAACTTCGAATTGCAAAGTTTAAGCCCATCGAACATAGTCGATATGATTGCTTTTTATTGGGAATAAAACTTGCCGCGTCGATTTTTTAGACTAAAGTCGTTAATGATTAAACTTTTTGGGTACTTTGGCAGAAATTAATACGTAATTAGTGAAAATTTCATGGTATGAGGCATTGATTATCGGAAATATTCTGTAAAAATACCCAGTTGAAAACGTCAGAGACTTTCCGGCGCTATTCGTGGATCAAAGCAAGCGATGCTTCGCTTATTCAGGCTAAAAAACTCATAGTGTATGTGTTGATTTAAGGGTATTAGCATATATGTATAACACAGCAAAGAAACAGGTTTGGTATGGTGAGCTGAGAACATCGAAAGGCAATGCGATTGTCGTCCATGACAACCAGCTGCCCGATGCCTCCCCAGGACGTATCTACCTATACAATACCGATCGTGATGCGATCATTGAGTATGTGGAAGATATAGTCAAAGTGAACCTATACGACTTAGATGAGGCTGCGTTAAAAGCTGCTGAGGCTAAGTTTAGTGGTGCATGGAAGGCGGCTAGAGCTCAATTCATGAGTAAGCATCAAGCTCGTATTGACCTAAACAACGTGAAGGAAACTGCGCCTGTACGTAAGGCAAAGCCTGAAGTTGAACCAGAAGTGGAATCCGATGCCGTAGGCGTGGATTTTGACGATGATTGGGGCGATGATTTTGATGATTAACACAGTGTCGGCTTAAGGGCTAACACTGTGAGTGTAAGGAATAAAATAGGGCTTATTTTATTCCTTATCGCTTTATTTCCTTCCGCGAAACCGAGTGTTAACCTCAATTCATCGCTATTTTAGCGTGCCCCCATTTACCGTTAATTTATTGCTATTTTATAGGCAATGGTTACGCATCGGCATCGAACTGATATCGGCTGATGTGGTGATAAACCTTGCCAGGTACTAACCAAACATCATCACCAAAGCGCTCGCCTTGATTCGGTGAGTCTGGCAGCATCTGCGGCTCTAAACACACGCCATGATGTTGATTTAATACCTGTTGATTGCGACCTACAGTGCCATCTAAAAAGTTAGCGCAGTAGAGCTGCACGCTCGGTTGATTGGTATAAACCGTCATAGCGCGACCACTCACTGGACTGCTTAAACAGCCAAAGCGGGCGAGTGAACCGTCGGGGTCATTCATCATATAACAGTGATCATAACCGCGCGTACTTGCGAGTTCTGCGGCATGCAGTTTGTCGCCTAAGCGTATCGGCTGACTCAAGTCGAAAATCGACCCTGCCGTCTCGGCAATCCCAGTGGGAACACTGACATCATTCATGGTGAGATAACGCTTGGCATCGATTTGCATCAAATGCTCGTGATTGGTCTCTGAACCATCGAGGTTGAAATAACTGTGCTGGGTTAAGCTCACGGGACAGGCTTTATCCACCGAGGCTAAGATCTCCACATAGAGATTATTGCCTGCGAGGCGGTAATCCAGTTGAACCGTGCAATTACCGGGGAAACCCATGTCGCCGTCTGGACTCATTAAGGTCAAGCGCACACCATCGGGCAGTTGGCCTAAGTGCCAGTTTTTACGGTTAAATCCTTCACGGCCGCCGTGTAAACAGTTAGTCGCTTGGTTGACATCAAGTTGATAATCTTGGCCTTGATAGTGCATTTTGCCGTTAGCGATACGATTTGCAAAACGGCCAGCAATGGCGCCTAAGTGAGCCGATTGCGTCAGGTAGTCTTCGGCGCTGTCGCAACCAAGGACGATATTGGCACGTTCGCCGTGTTTATCTGGGGTCCACAGAGCGCGGATAATTCCGCCTAAGCTGATGACTTCTAATGCGAGTATGCCATTGTCGATCCGAACCCGTTCGATTTCGCCGCCGCGGGGATCGGCCCAAGGATCCAAAACACTGAAACGTACCATTTAGCTTCCCTCTGTGTTGAATATGCTCACTGCTTATTGTGTTAAATGAGTATGTTAACCCTATTATTTGCCATCAACACTATAAAGTTCAGCGATGAATTCGTATGGTATCGACGGCGTTGTCACTGTATTGGTTTTCTTTGTTTTAAGCGCGTTCTGGCTAATTGTCTATGCGGCCCGCGCCAGCGCTGGCGGAACATAAATAGACAGTGGCATCGATGGCGGTTTTGTCGAAAAATTCATGTTCAACAGCGGCAACGACAGCGTCGGTCAGTTCATGATCGACTAAAGCCACCACGCAGCCGTCGGTCATGCGGATACCGCCACGCTCGCCAATCACTTGGCTGACAATCTCAACTAAAGTATCAAATTCGGGCAGTGTCACTTCAAAATCATCCCGCAGTGAAACATGGGATTCCGCCATTAAGCGGCTGAATTTTTCAATGTTATTTTGCTCTAACGCGCGTGCAGCACTTAGGGTTCTTTGGTTTTCTGTGACTACGTGTTTCGCTCTGCGATATAACACTTCATCTAAATTGGCTTTTGCGCTTTCTAATCGACGTAAATCGAGGTGACGCAGTGCATCTAAGCTAAAGTATTCAGCCGCTTGGGCGCATTCATTGCGACGTTGTTGATTGGTGGCGGCTAAACGTTGTTTCTCAATATGGGCATCTATGATGATAAGGCTTAGGTTTTCTGGGATAGGAATGGCTTCACTGTCCAGATCTAAGCAGTCAATCAGTAGTGCGTGGTCTTGCTCACCCATAGCGCTGCACATTTGATCCATGATGCCACAGGCCGATTCAACATACCTGTGCTCGCCGCGCTGTGCGAGTTGCGCTACCGCCATTGGCGATAAATGCAGTTGGCTGGTATCACTGATGGCAGTGCCGAAGGCGACAACCAGGGCGCCCGATGAGGATAACCCCGCCGCAAGTGGCACATCGCCCACAATGGCTAAGTCTAAGCCCTTGGCTAATAAACCCGTTTGCGCCATAGCCGCAGTAAAACCTTTGAGGTAATTCACCCAGCCATCTTGCGGGTTCATGTCGTTTTCTTGACCGAAGGTCCACTCTTTAATTTGTCCGGGGAAGGCATCGGCAACGGCACGAAACTTAGTGTCGTCACGGCGTTTTACTGCAATCACTGTATGAAAATTAATGGCTGCCGGGAGTACAAAACCGTCGTTGTAATCCGTGTATTCACCGATCAGATTGACGCGCCCAGGGGCTTGATATAAATCGTCGGCTTTAGTGCCAAAGGTTTGGACAAATAACTTTGTGGCGCGCTGCGCAGGGTTTGACATGCTGTAAAAAATTCCAAAAAAGCTGAGCTAATTTCGTTACCGTCATCGATTTATATCACGACTGAGTCGGTGATGTAACTGAGATTTTTTGCTGAAATGGCGATAGGTTGTAAGGAGAAAATCGATACTGTGATAGGAAGTCAAAATAGCGTATTCAGTGCGTTATCTAGTCGATTGATTTGTAAAGATTAGTCAGTAGTTAGTTGGATGCCGCACAAACTTGCAGAAGAGGTTACTGCTCGTTTGTGCGGCCTATTATGGCGTGATTTTAATTCAATGCAGCATTAGCAGGCACTTAACTGTTGGACTCTGCATTAATCTTAGGATCAGCCACTTGCGCTGTTTCTTCCGCTTGCGCGGTGTTTTTTTCTGAGTCTTGCAACAGCTCGTAAATCACATGATCCACAAAACCGGCACCGGCGGCTTCGTACAGGTTGTAAACACTGTGTACGCCGGACTCTCGAAGCGCCGCGGCATCGTCACTGTACTGCACAATCGCGCTGATCTTGCCTTGATAATCCAGTTTTTTGAGTTGCTCGACCGCAAACATATTTCCCGCGTGGTGCGGCATGGCCAGCAACACTAATTCAAGATTCGGTGCTCTGTCGAGCTTCTCCCAAAAGTCGGTATCCGAGGCATCACCTTGTACTACGTTGCGGCCCTTGGCTTTATGTAAGTCGACTATGTCTTGCTTGTGCTCAATGCCGAGAATTTCGCCGTCAAATTGCTCCCTGAGTTCATCGTAGGCGCCGCTACCAATGCGGCCCATGCCTAAGATTAAGAAGCGTGGATTGCCAATGGCGATCGGTCTGTCTTCTGGATGCAATGGGCGTTTTTCAAGCTTGATTAAACGCTGTTGGAATCGTTGATAGATGTTACCGACGGTAGCGTTAAGCGGCGCGGCGAGTAAAAAGCTAAAGCTTAATGCCACGGCGATGATCACTAGCCACTCGGGAGGTAACCAACCTTTATAGGTGGCGACGGCGGCGACAATCAAACCGAATTCACTGAAATTACCTAGGTTGAACGAGCCCAACATAGAGGTACGTGAACGCAGCTTAAAGCGGGTAAGAATATAAACAAACAGCAGGATTTTAAGTGGCACTAACAGCACTAACAGCGCCGCGAGTACGATATCCGATACCGTAGGTAAGCCGTTGAGCCCAATGGTTAAGAAGAAGGCGACGAGGAAGAGTTCTTTAAAATAGAACAGGGATTTTGCCAGCTCTGAGGACTTTTTGTGGCCCGCCAACAAGATACCTATGATCAGTGCGCCGAGATCGGGTTTCAGGCCAACAGATTCAAATAACCAAGCGCCAACCACAAGTGCCATCACTAGACCAAAAAGGACTAACAGTTCACCGTGGCCAACACGGTCGAAGGCTTTATAAATGAGCGGCTTAGCCAGTGGCAGTAAGAGTAATGCGAAGGCCCATACCGAAGGTACATCGCCTTTAGAAATTGTTAAAAACAGTACGGCGAAGATATCCTGCATAATCAAGATACCAATGGCAACCCGGCCGTAGAGTGATTGGACGTCGCCCTTATCTTCTAACACTTTGACCGCAAATACGGTACTGGAGAAGCTTAACGCGAAGGCGATTAACGTCAGTTGCTCAAGGTTAAGACTCGTGAGTTGGCTTAAACCCAGTAAGCCGAAGAGTTTCAGAATAGGCACAAAAACCACGATTGAGAGCACTAAGTGGACACTCGAACCCGCCCACACTTCGGCCTTGAACAGGCTACGAATATCGAGTTTTAAACCAATAGCAAACAGCAGCAAAGTCACGCCTAGGCTGGCGAGTTCTTGCAGCAATGGCAGGCTTTCTTTATCTATCCCGAGGACGAATAGTACAAAGCCCGCCACTAAGTAGCCGATGAGCGGTGGTAGTCCTATACGGCTGACGAGCATGCCGCAGATGAGTGTGATAATGAGGATACCGGGTTCCATGATGCTCCAATCTAAAAAGTCCAAAATTATGAGTGATTGTATAAGAAATCTATGACACTGGAACAAAAAAGCGGACTTTTAATGAAAAAAGTCCGCTTTCTATTGGTGTTGCGGCAAATACACTTGCCGGTTAAAACTGGCGCGGGTGAAATCGCTTTAGTGGTCTAAGTCTAAATCGTGACTATTTCACCAGATGATCTAAATGGGCGGCAAAATCTTTAGGGCCCATAAAACCAGTCACACGTAAATCTTCCCTTTGCTCACCTTGTTCGTTAAACATCAACAACGTAGGTAAACCGAGCACATTGTATTTTTCGAGTAAGGCCACATCGACCTTGTCACTCTTAGTCACATCGGCTTGCAGCAGCACGATTTTATTCATGCGGGCTAACACGTCTGCATCCTTAAAGGTGATGGCTTCAAACTCTTTACAGGCAACACACCAATCGGCATAGAGATCCAGCATCACAGGGTTACCTTGGGCGGCAGCGGCAGCGATTTCTTGCTCAAGATCTTCAATGGATTTAATCCGTTTAAAGCCATGGGCTTCTTCGGTCGTCGCCGCAGTGCCTACGGGATTGTGATTAAAACCAAAGTGGCCCATCACAGCTTGGAATCCGTAGGAGAAACTTGCCAGTAGCGTCAGAGTTAATAGCACTGAACGGACAGTTTGTTTCCAGTTGAAGGGACTGAGTTTGTTCTGATGCATCAAGTAGCCGGTGAAGCTCACGCCCCACAGTGACCAAAGCACATCGGATACCACGCCCGTCCAAATGCGGCCGAGCATTACGATAGACACAGCGATCAACAGGAAGCCGAAGATGGTCTTAATGATGTCCATCCAAGCGCCGGCTCTGGGTAATAATTTACCGCCCGAGGTGCCGATAATCAGCAGAGGTAAACCCATGCCCATACTGAGCACATACAGGGCTAAGAAGCCTTGGAGTAAGTCGCCGGTTTGCGCCACATAAACGAGTGCGCCCGACAGCGGCGCGGTAGTACAAGGTGATGCGACCAGACCTGAAATCACGCCCATCAAGAATACGCCAACTAAGTTGCCGCCTTTTTGATTGTTCGATACTGAGTTCATCTTCTCCTGCCAGCTCGATGGCAGTTTTAAATCGTACAGGCCAAACATAGATAAGCTGAGCACAAAGAACAGGATCGCCAGAACCACTAACACGGCCGGATGTTGCAATGCTGCTTGGTATTTCAGTCCCGCCGATGCAACCACTAACCCTAAGATTGAATAAGTGATTGCCATGCCTTGCACGTAAGCCATGGACAAGGTAAAGGCTTTCGCGGTTGAGAGTTTTTGCCCTTGGCCGACAATAATGCCTGACAAAATCGGGTACATAGGGAACACGCAAGGCGTTAATGCCAGACCGACACCTAGACCAAAGAAGATCACTAAGGTCCAAATCAGGCTGTCGTTTGACAGCATTTGGCTCAGGGTATCTTGCTGAGTAATAGGTTGGGTATTGGCTTTGTCGGCCGTGCTTGGCTCGTTACCGGCTGACTCAGTGCTTACTGGCTTTGCGGCGGCGGTCGATTCGCTCGCTTCGGCACCTGCGATTAAGCCATCGTTGGCGGCAATCGCTTTTAGCACCACGTCACGTTTGGTCGGTGGATAACACAACTTGCCTTCGGCGCAGCCCATAAAAGTGACGGTAAGCGTGGCATTTTCATCGGCCTGCTTTAACGCAACGGGAATATCCACATAGGTGTAATAGACTTCTTGCTCGCCAAAATACTCATCTTCATGGGGCTTGCCCTTGGGCAGCGCCACTGTGCCTAGCTCGGCGCCATTGACAGTAAACTTAAGCTTGTCGCGGTACATGTAGTAACCGTCGGCAATCACCCAATTGAGTTTGACCTGATTACCTTCTTGCTTGAAATCGAAGGCAAATGCTTGATCGACAGGCATCAATTCCGGTTCACTCTTCATGAAGTCGAATTTGTTACCGAAAACCCCTTCACTGTGCGCTAAGGGCGTGAGGAGCAATAAAGACGTGAAAATAAGGCTGAGTAGTTTTTTCATGGCTGAGTGTTGTCTTTTATCCAATCTAAGTAGGCTGGTAGCCCGTGAGTCACAGGCACGGCAATAATTTCTGGTACTTGATAAGGGTGAAGTCTAAGCACAAGTTGTTCTAACTCTGAATATCGACTTTGTAAACATTTAATCTGTAAGCTAAATTCTTGTTCTTCACAGATTTTCCCTTCCCAAGCATAAATTGAACGTATCGGGGCGGAGATATGAACACAAGCGGCAATACGCGACTCAACTAAAGCCCGAGCCAAGGTATTGGCTTGTACTTCATCGGGGCAGGTAGTGCTAACCATTAAATACTGATGCTGCATGGTATTAGGTATCGTCTCTTAAGAATCTTAAAGTTCGCTTAAGCCAACTGAGTTAGGCTACTTTACGTGTTTTAATGGTCTCATACATTAGCGCGTTAACAAAAGGGTGAGCTAAATATCAGTTGTTAAATCTGTTGCTCAATCAGAGGTTATTAGCCCCTTAGTCTGTCGCAATGCTTAGCCTGACTTGAATTAAGACCGGATAGTCCCCATTTAGTTTACACAGATAGTCAGATAAACCTGAGGTCGGTATGTTTTTCATTATATTTTTACTCTTTGTGCTGATCCCAGTAATAGAGCTGTCGGTGCTGATCCGTGTGGGTGAAGTGCTTGGCACTTGGACTACCATAGGCTTAGTGCTGTTTACCGCCGTGCTCGGGGTCTCTTTGGTTCGCAGCCAAGGTTTAAGCACCTTAATGCAAGTACAGCAAAAACTCGCTCGCGGTGAAGCGCCGGGGCAAGAAATCGTCGAAGGCATGATGTTAGCCATGGCGGGTATTTTACTGGTGATCCCCGGTTTTGTGACCGATGCCATTGGCCTATTATTGCTGACGCCATTCACCCGTCGTCCCATTGCTGCCTTGCTGTTTAAGCGCATGCAGTTGCGCGTTGTAGCGGGGTTACAGGGCGGAATGCACGGTGGCTTTCAAGCGGGTCAAGGTCCCTTTGGGCCTAAGCCGCAGGACCCATTTGGCCAAGCGCCGTTTGATGATAGCGTGAAGAAAGACGGTAATGTGTTTGAGGGCGACTTCGAACATAAAGTCGATCCAAGTGATATCAAGCCCGCGAGTCATCAGCTGCCTGATAAAGATCAGAATAAAGAACAAGGTAACACGCAGGATAAAGATCCTAAGCCTTAGTCTGTTATGGTTTAGCTAATCTGATTTACGCGTTTATTCGTTTGAGCTTCTACCCAAACCTCGCTTCAATACCAGCGGCCTTCAGAATTCTTCTGAGCTACGCCGCTGGTGCTTTTTTTCCACTCGTTATAAAAATTCCACTGAGTTGAGAAAGGCTTCTGCGGTGCGACGGTTTTGGCCGTTGTCATCATAGCTGGCGGTTAAAATCAGCAGGTGATTATTGTAGGCATAGGCATGCTGCACTAAGGTGCCGAGATCTTTACCCATATCCATACTGATCTCATAACCCCGCTGCCCGCCGTGTTCGATATAACCGCGCGTCAATTTCAGCTCATCTGTTCCCTGCATCTCTTTAAACTTTTTCGCTAGCGTGTTGGTGTCATCGAAGGAAAGCTCAGTAATGTCTTCCTCATCTATAGTTTCAAACTGGGAGCTGTAGGCGATAACGCTCAATACCAGCGGTTCTTGAGCTTGTTTTTGAGTGGTGATGGTTTCAACGCTGACCTGTCCCGAGTTTTTATGTAGCGCCTTAGGATTAGGTAACATGTGCACTTTCACGGGGACAGAAGTTAATACATGGGATTCGAGGGGTTTGACTGCATACCATTTTTGATACGCCATAAAAACGAGGCCGAGCAGCACAGCTAGCTTGATGAGCTTCATATAACTTCCTTATTTAATAATCACTTCCTTGAGCTTGTCGCTCGCCATCAAGTGTAAATGGCAAGTCAGATAAGCGCAACAGATCGCAATAGCTAGGGGGGACATGTATTAGAAATGACCAGCCAGCCACGAGTGACTGACCGGCCGCGCCGGGAAGCGTTTTTGGATCAATTGCGGAGCTAAAAAGTTGAGTGTTATTTGTTAGGTGACTCACCTCCTATCGCTGTCGCGTTAATATTGAATACTAGGCTGTACATCACAGGCAGTACTATGAGTGTTAGCAGTGAAGCAAAACCAAGACCGAAGATAATCGTAATCGCCATTGAACCAAAAAAGGCGTCTGAGATCAGTGGGATCATCCCGAGCATAGTGGTTATGGCTGCCATCATGACGGGGCGTACGCGGCTGACACAGGAATCGACCAAGGCGAAATAAGCGGGTTTACCTTCACTGAGTTCGAGGTTGATTTGATCGACCAAGACGATACCGTTTTTAATCACCATGCCCGACAAACTCAGCAGGCCGAGTAGCGCCATAAAGCTGAAAGGGGCGTCGAATAACAAGAGTCCCGCAGACACCCCAATCAGGGCTAAGGGCACAGTAAACCAGATCACTAAGGGCTGACGTACTGAGTTGAACAAGAATACAGTGATCAAGAACATCGCCAGATAACCCATAGGAATCGAGCTGAATACTGCGGTTTGTGCTTCGCCTGCGGTTTCAAATTCACCGCCCCATTCCAAGTGATAACCTGCGGGCAGGCTGATCGCTTCGACCTTGTCTTTCACTTTACGCAGCACAGAGTCGGCGGTTTCATCACTGCCAAGCTTAGGATCGGCCATCACAGCGAGCATACGCATGCGATCGCGGCGCATCACCAGCGGATTTTCCCACTCAGTGTTGAAGTTACTCACCACTTGGGTGGCTGGAACAAAGGTATTGTGTTCGCTACTCCAAATTTGCAGCTTCCATAGGCTGTCGGCTTGCAAACGTTCTTCGGCGGGCGCTCTGGCGACGATGGGCAACAAGTGGCTGGTTTCTCGGTATAAACCAATTTGCTTACCGCTAAAGTTAACCAATAGGGCATTGTCGAGATCTTGCTTACTGATCCCCGTTTCCCGCGCTTGGGCATTTTCCAGTTGCGGACGGATCAAGGGCACTTGATTACGCCAGTTGTGACGTATGCCATCCATGCTCGGTTCGGCGTGGAAAATGGCCTCGGCTTGGGCGCCTAAAGCGCGCAGCACTTCAGGATTGTCACCGTAGAAGCGTGCCTCAATTTTGGCTGCGGGCGATGGGCCGTTTTCCATATTTTTTAAGCGATATTGTGCCTGTGGGAAACGTTGATTTAACAAGGTTTCTAACTCTGGCATATAGGCTTTAACGGCGGCTAGATCTTGCATTTCGACGATCAACTGGGCAAAGGCGGGATAGCCTTTTTCTGGCTGATAGGGCAGGACGAAACGCTGCGAGCCTTGCCCGATAACGCTGGTTAAGTGTTTTAGCCCAATATCTTTTTGCTCGTTCTGTTGCAGTAACTGGCGCTCAATATCGGCAGTAAAACGTTCGGTCGCCTTAATGTCCGTGCCCTCTGGCATCCAGATATCCACAAAGAAAATCGGCGTGTTAGAGGCAGGGAAGAACACATTCTTGATATGACCAAAGCCCACCACAGCGCTGAACAGCATGGCGACAACCAGCAGAATACTCACCAGTCTAAAGCGCAGCGCTAGGGTTAAACTTGCGCGATATAAGCTGAAGAACCAGCCCTTGTAAGGGTCTTGGGCTTCTTCGTCGCTCGGCGCATCCTTAAATAACAGATGGCAGAAGAACGGCGTTAAGGTGATGGCGGTGATCCAGCTGATAAACAGCGAAATCATCAATACTTGGAATAAAGAGCGGCAGAACTCACCGGCGGCATTTTGCGATAAGCCAATGGGCGCAAAGGCAATAATGGCAATGACAGTCGCGCCTAAGAGCGGCCACTGGGTTTGATCCACAATTTGCTTCGCCGCTTCGAGGCGCGTTTTACCACGGCGCAGGCCAATTAAAATACCTTCAGTGACCACAATCGCGTTATCGACCAACATGCCGAGGGCGATAATGAGTGCGCCGAGGGAGATGAGTTGCAGCTCAATCCCCAGCACTTTCATCACGATAAAGGTACCCAGAATCGTCAGCAGTAAGATCAGGCCCATCAACATACCCGAGCGCAGCCCCATAAATAGCAGGAGCACGGCGATCACGATAGCAATCGATTCTAATAAGTTGATTAAGAAGCCATTGACTGTCTCATCGACCGCCTGACTCTGGTTGTAAACCGTTGCTAAATTCATGCCGATTGGGCGTTGGGATTCAAGCTCGGCTAAACGGTCACTGACCTTTTGTCCGACTTCGACCACGTTCACGCCACTAGAGAAAGAAATCCCCAGTGATAACGCCGCTTCGCCCTTATTGTGGTAAAGCACATTCGGGGTTTCGTCGTAATCCTTTTCAATATTAGCAATGTCGCCAAGGTAAATTAGCTCAGTGCTACCCGGTGGGCTCACAATCAAGCGCGCCAGATCCTGCACATTGCTAAATTCGCCCGTGGGATGAATGCGAATACGGTTATCGCCAATCACTAAGCTGCCCGCGTTGGAGACCACGTTTTGATTGTTCACTAAACCATAGATATAGCTTTGATCTAATCCTAGTGCCGACAGCTTTTGCTGGGAGATTTCAATCACGACTTGCTCGGTGACACTGCCTGCAACCGAGACCTTTTTAACCCCGGGCACGAGCACGAGTTCACGGCGCAGATAGTCGGCGTAATTGCTCAACTCGCGGTTGCTGTAATCAGGTCCCGAAAGGTTAAATAAAATGCCATACACATCGCCAAAGTCGTCCATCACCTGCGGCGCGGTTGTACCCGGAGGCAAGTTGCCCGCCGTGTCGTTGACCTTACGACGCACTTCATCCCACACCTGTGGCAGGGTGGTTTTGTCGTAGCTTTCTTTAATCTCGATTTGGATTTGTGACAGGCCCGCACTGTTAATCGAGGTCACATGCTTAATGGCATCGAGTTGCTGCAGGGCATCTTCGAGCGGCAGTGTGACTTCTTCTTCAACTTGTTCAGGTGATGCGCCGGGGTAAGCCGTGATCACTAAAGCTTCTTTAATGGTGAATTCGGGAAACTCTAATTGCCCCAAACCGGTAAAACTCACGCCGCCACCCACGAGTAGCAGCAACACAAACATCCAACTGATGACTTTGTGGCGTATCGAATACTCTGCAATGTTCATCAATTACACTCCACGCTGCCAGCGAAGTGGTTTGACTTTCATGCCCGCGGATAATTGAGACACCCCAGCGCTGACGATAAGATCGCCCTTGTTGACGCCCGTTAAAATCTCAACACCTTGATTACTCACGCGTCCTAGCGTCACCATCGTCGGTTTTACTTCACCCGATTGCGCTTGATAAATCCACACTTGCACTTGGCCATCTTGGTCGCGCTTATCGATAGCGGTCACTGGCACTACCGTTGACGCAAGGGCACTAGGATCTTTGACTAAGGCTAAGGTCAACTCGGCACTCATTCCTGGAAGTAACTGAATATCTTGAGGTTGAGGTAACGAAAATACCACTTCATAGGCTTGAGTACCTGGCGTGACTTGAGTCGAGTATTCCTTAAATTTGGCATCGAAACTTTGCTCAGGGAAGGCACTAAAACGCACCTTAGCTGCAAAGTGAGCTTGATCGGTATATTGCTTCAAACCCGCCGCCATCGACTCGGGAACTTGAATGCTAATATCGAGCAAATTATTGTTTTGTAATGTTAATACCCCTTGGTTTGCTTGCACTATTTGGTGGTTATCCACTAAACGTTTGGCGACTGTACCGCTAAAAGGCGCCGTTAAACGGGTGTAACTCAGTTGATCGCGTGCAGCGGCTAAGGCGGCGGTGGCCGATTTGAGTTGCGCTTGAGTGCTATCAAACTCAGATTGTGAAATCAGCTTGCGATTGAGTAGCTCGACTTTACGTTTAAAGTCAGCGGCTAACAGTTCATGCTCCGCCTCGCGGGTCATTAAATTATTGTGGGCGTCCCTGTTATCAAGTTTTGCGAGTAAGCTACCTTGAGCGACTCTTTGGCCTTCGACTAATGTTAGTTCGGTTAATTGCCCTGAAATACGGAACGACAATTCGGCGCGGCTATTGGCGGCAACGCGGGCAGGAAAGGTTCTAAAATCTCCAGCTTCTACGTTGAGCACTTCAAACAGTTTAACCGGACGGACAGTGTCCACTTGTACTGAACTTTCCGCAGGCGAACAACCACTGAGCAGGGCTGGAAGCAGCATAGCCAGTGGCAAGAGTCGATATGATTTCATGGTGGCGATTTCCTAGTTAACAAGTTGTCAGCATTTCTGGTCGCGAAGATACCAGCTAAAGTAGTTGCAATAAACGGGATACTTTGGGATTATCAGTCCCACATAATGAGATTGAACTTAAGGTCAAAATGAAGACAGAGGACTTAGCGTTATTCCACCGAATTGCTGAAACCGGTAGTTTGATTGAAGCGGCTGATTTACTTAACTTACCCAAATCGACCGTGAGTCGACGTTTGCAAGCCTTGGAAGATGAGCTGAATATTAAATTGTTCCACCGCCAGAGCCGCTCCATGACGCTCACCTCTGCGGGCAGCCATTTCTACCAGCGCTCGCAAAACATTCTGGCCCAGCTCGATGAAACTCTATTTGAAATGACCAATGATGATGCTGAGATCAGTGGCCATCTGCGCATTCAAATGTTCCCTATCCACAGCATGAAAATCTTGATGCAAGCCATTTTCCGCTTTATGGATATGCACCCCAAACTCACCTTAGAAGTCATCAGCAGTTCAGAATCCGTTGATATGGTGAAACATAATCTCGATGTGGCCTTTGTAGTCGAGCCTGCGTTGGATACCTTAGATTTAGTGGTGCGGCCAATTTTTACCACTGACTTACGTTTTTACGCCAGTCCGCAATATTTAGCGGCACACGGTACACCTAAAACACCGAAAGAGATTGAAGCGCATAATGTGTCTATGTTCCGTTTATCCAACGGCAAAATTTTTAATGAGTTATTTATCGGTTCAGAACAAGAGGTGAGAGTTAGAGGCAATTTCTGCTCGAACAGTATTGAAGTGGCGGTAGAGTTTGGATTGCAAGGACGCGGTATCGTGTATGCACCTTCTGAAGTCGTTGCCGAATATGTGGAAACTGGTGAGTTAGTGACCTTATTACCTGAAATCCAACCCCACCAAGGTGAGTGCTTCTTAGCTTATCCATCAAGACGTTACGTAAGTTTAGCCAGTCGGCGCTTTATCGACTATATCATGCAAGAGTTAGTGCCAAACGGGGTGCCGACTAATATGAGTGAGCAAGGCCCACGTCGATCCTGCAAAGCCTCTACGGGAGCGTTTTCAGACGACGTGTTGCGCTTTCCCGTTAAAAAATCAAGCTAGCTTACCCCTCGCTAATGGCGTTTGCGGTCGTGATCTTTGTGGGCTCACAGATCCGCTGCGCCAGCCAGTAACAGGCAATTCCCATCAAAATATTGGTCACAGGTAGCGCGAGCAGCAGGCCTTTAACGTCACCTATATACGATCCCAAGGCTGCTAGCGGCAGCATAAGCAGCACTAAGCGGCACAGATTGATGACTAATGAACTCATAGGCCTGTGGTAGGCATTGAGCGAGGTCGCGACAATAATCACTATACCCAAAGGTCCGTAGGCACAGGGCAGCACTAAGATATAAAAACTCAGCCACTCGATAACCTGCGGATCGGTACTGAATAAATGCGCGATAGGCTCGGCTAAAAAGATCAGTGGGATATAGAGTAAGGTTTGGAAAATAAAGATAAATTTTATCGATAATAGCAGGGCTTCTTTTGCTCTGTGTGGCTGTCCTGCCCCTAAGTTTTGCGCAATAAAGGGCATTAAACTCGACGACAGTGCCATCACTACTATTAATAGCACTGACTCTAACCGAGTACCGGCACCAAAGGCTGCTACGGCGCTGTGATCGATATGCGCCAACATGGCCATAATAATGGCATTGGCTAGTGGATTGATTAAATTCATCAAGGCGGCGGGTTGTGCGATATGGGCTAATTTGCTCCAGTTCGCGCGCATTCTGTCTATGTCAAACACTGTCCATTCGAGCATTTTGCGCCTGACAATCAACAAATATCCCGACAAAGATAAGGCAATCAACCAAGCGAACAGGGTTGCAATTGCGGCGCCTTGGATTTCTAAGCGCGGAAACGGCCCAATACCAAAAATCAACAAAGGATCGAGGATAAGATTGATGATTGCCGCCAGCGCCATAATCATCGCTGGCGAGCGAGTATCGCCGGTGGAACGCAAACCTTGATTGCCCACCATCAACAACACCAGCAGCGGCGCGCTGACATACCAGTAAATCATATAGTCGTGGATCAGCGGCAAGCTGTCATCATTTGCCCCAAGTAAGCGAAACAGTGGCTCGATAAAAATGCTACCCAGTGCAGCTAAACTGGCGATCAAACCAAAGGTGAGTAATAAGGCATCATGCAAGAAGACTTTGGCCTTGTGGGCATTACCCGAACCGATAAGTCGGCCTAAATTAGTCGAGACACCAGCGCCAATACCAATGGCGATACTCGAGATCACTAAGGTCACTGGAAAGGTAAAACTGATGGCGGCTAAGGCTTCGGTGCCCAATTGGCTGATAAAAAAAGTGTCAGCGAGGCTGAAACCTAGAATGGTCATAATGCCAATTAAGTTGGGGAGGCTCATGTTGAGCAGTACACGACCAATTGGCGCTGTTAGCAGCCCGTGTCTGTCTTTCATGGAAAAATAGTGCCTTGTTAGCGAGCGGAGGCGAGATTCTAGCAGGATTGTGCCGACTTGAAAAAACCGACATCAAAAAATTGAAGTTTTTTTTGTAAATGCCCTTGGATCTCGACACTATCAGCCCCATATCTCAGACAGCAAAAGAGCAGACCGACGTGTCTGTTTTTTTAATCACAAATAGGCTCGATTGTAGGGCATCAAATCATTAGGAGAGTTCATAGATGAATATTCGTCCATTACATGACCGCGTAATCGTTAAGCGTCTAGAAGTTGAATCAACATCAGCGGGTGGCATAGTACTGACCGGTAGCGCCGCTGAAAAATCAACTCGCGGTGAAATCCTTGCTGTGGGCAATGGCCGTATTTTAGAAAATGGCACAGTTAAGCCACTGGATGTCAAAGTGGGTGACGTGGTGATCTTCAACGAAGGTTACGGCGTTAAGAAAGAAAAAATCGACGGTCAAGAAGTCTTGATCCTGTCGGAAGCTGACCTGATGGCAGTAGTGGGTTAATCCTCAGCATCAATTCGACATTCCAATTAATCATTAAAAATTTAAAGGATAATCAAGATGGCAGCTAAAGAAGTTGTATTTGGTAATGACGCTCGCGTAAGAATGCTGGCTGGCGTAAACATTCTCGCAAACGCAGTTAAAGTGACCTTAGGCCCTAAAGGCCGTAATGTGGTATTAGACAAGAGCTTCGGCTCACCACTGATCACTAAAGACGGTGTGTCTGTTGCCAAAGAAATCGAGTTAGAAGACAAATTCGAAAACATGGGCGCGCAAATGGTGAAAGAAGTTGCTTCTAAAGCCAACGACGCCGCCGGTGATGGTACTACTACTGCAACTGTACTGGCTCAAGCTATTGTAGTTGAAGGCTTAAAAGCCGTTGCAGCCGGTATGAACCCAATGGATCTGAAGCGCGGTATCGACAAAGCCGTTATCGCTGCTGTTGCTGAATTAAAAGCCTTATCACAACCTTGTGCAGATTCAAAAGCGATTGCCCAAGTTGCGACTATCTCTGCAAACTCTGACGAATCTATCGGCGAAATCATCGCAACTGCGATGGAAAAAGTTGGCAAAGAAGGCGTGATCACAGTTGAAGAAGGCCAAGCGTTAGAAAACGAATTGGACGTAGTAGAAGGTATGCAGTTTGACCGTGGCTACCTGTCTCCATACTTCATCAACAAGCCAGAAACCGGCAGCGTTGAGTTAGATCACCCATTCGTACTGTTAGTAGACAAGAAAATCTCTAACATTCGCGAACTGTTACCTATCCTTGAAGGTCTGGCAAAAACCGGTAAGCCACTGCTTATCGTTGCTGAAGACGTTGAAGGCGAAGCATTAGCAACATTAGTTGTGAACAACATGCGCGGTATCGTGAAAGTGGCTGCCGTTAAAGCACCTGGCTTTGGCGATCGTCGTAAGGCAATGCTGCAAGACGTAGCAATCCTGACTGGCGGTACTGTAATTGCTGAAGAAATCGGCCTAGAGCTTGAAAAAGCAACGTTGGAAGATTTAGGTACAGCTAAGCGTGTTGTGATCACTAAAGACAACACCACCATCATCGATGGTAACGGTGAGCAAACACAAATTGCTGCTCGTGTAAGCCAAATCAAACAACAAGTTGAAGAATCAACTTCTGACTACGACAAAGAAAAACTGCAAGAGCGTATGGCTAAACTAGCTGGCGGCGTAGCAGTGATTAAAGTTGGCGCAGCGACTGAAGTTGAAATGAAAGAGAAAAAAGCCCGCGTTGAAGATGCTCTGCATGCAACTCGCGCTGCGGTAGAAGAAGGCGTGGTTCCTGGCGGCGGTGTTGCTCTGGTTCGCGTAGCTTCTAAGATCGCTGAAGTTGAAGTATTAAACGAAGACCAAAAACACGGTGTGGTTATCGCACTGCGTGCAATGGAAGCGCCACTGCGTCAAATCGCCACTAACGCGGGTGAAGAAGCGTCAGTTGTTGCTAACACAGTGAAGAACGGTAGCGGTAACTTCGGTTACAACGCCGGTAACGACACTTACGGTGACATGCTAGAAATGGGTATCCTTGACCCAACTAAAGTGACCCGTTGTGCATTGCAATTTGCTGCGTCAATCGCAGGTCTGATGATCACTACAGAAGCTATGGTTGCTGAAATTCCACAAAATGCTAGCCAAGATATGGGCGGTATGGGTGGCATGGGCGGAATGGGCGGCATGATGTAATTTTTGCTGGTCTAAAACGTTGATTACGGCGTTGCTGCTCGCTCACATACACACAACGTATGCTACGCTCACAGCGCCTTGTACTGAACGTTTTATCCTGCGTAAAAACATCTGCGGTCTTTAGCTTAAACCTAAATTCTTGTAAAAAAAATGAAAACCCCGACTCGGGTAACTGAGTCGGGGTTTTGTTTTCTTGGTCTAACGACGTGAGTAAGTTTCTGGTGTACTTACCTACACTTTTTTTGGGTTTTAAGCACTGAAATTGTTGCTGAAAGTGTAACATCGTATACTTTTGCTGGTGGTTAGATGGTCCCATCTTTCAACTTTGTTAGTCATTGCGGCCTAACGGCCGAGGTGAATCAAAGTCGTGGGGCTTCACCCCCCAGATTCTTAATCAAGAGTCGACCAAGGAGGACTGCTCGTCTTATCCTCCTTGCCTATTGTTTTCACATCAGCCAAGACGCCCCTAACGGAGTTGAAAGCCCCTTGAGCATTTAGCGTCCTTGATTCGACTGACGCTA